>JADZCB010000026.1 GCA_020851775.1 Gammaproteobacteria bacterium | reverse complement strand
TCCCTGGCATAGCTCGTCACTGCTTCGGTGGGCTCCAGCGGTAGGCGCGGTTCGGGTCAGTCGGGCCTCGCTGACGAGGCCGAGTTCGGCCAACCGCTTGAGGTCGCGCTGGACGGTACGGCGCGCGGCCTCGGACTCATGCGCCGCACCCACTCTTCGGAGAGCGTCGCGGCCTCGAGGAAGCCGCGTGCGCGCTCGATCGTCGTGAGGTCGGCGGTGATGCGGTTCGTGATGGTGAAGCGCGGAGCGAACGTCACTCGGCGGCTCCTTCCCCGGCGCGTGGCCAGTCTGCGGGCACGAGCTTCACGCCTCCGCGCCACCGCTCGACGACTGCGTCCCGGTAGCGATTCTTCCCGCCTCGCCTGGGCACACCAGTCGATGTGCGGCGACGGCGGCGTGTTCGTTGTGACCTGGCACAAGTGTTCGCCTGCAGCGGACACGTTCCACCCAGCCTCGCGGCTGGAGGGGATTGACGCTCAGCTATATGGCTCACGCGTAACGACGCATCACCGTCTCGGCGAAATACCGCATCTGGTCGATCGGCTGATCGGTGACCTGGAACGCGAAGTGGGTCAGGCCGCCCGCCTCGAGCGCCTTGATGCGCGCGATCACGGCATCGGGATCGCCAATCATCGCCGCCACCTCGGCGACTTCGCGGGTCACGAAATCGCGTTCGTCGTCGCGGGTGTAGACGAGATGGCCTTCGTGCAGGATCAGATGACGCCGGTCGGCAGGCAGGCGGTCGACATAGCGCCGGTAGCGCGCGACGACCTCGCTGATCGAACTGTCGGACGGCAGGAGCTTCTCGTCCCATTCACACATCACGTGCAGCAGGTTGGTGACGAAGGGACCGAGGCTTTTCAGCACGCGTGCACTGCCCGCGCTTTCGCCGGGACGCAGCACCGCGAGCGGGAAGATCGCCTTCGACGGAATGGCCGCGGGATCGCGCCCGGTGCGGCGCGCACCGACGGCGATCGCGTCGCGCGCGGCATGCAGCATCGCTGGTGACGCATTCCAGGTCAGATGCGCATCGCATGCCTCGCCGCAGTATTCGAGGGTCTGCGGACCGAAGGCCGAGAGCGTGATCGGAATCGGATGGTCGAGATTGATGAAGCCATGATGCCGGTGCAGCAGTTGCACCAGGTGCGACTCGCCCTCGCATTCGTGCACGCCGGCGGCACCGGACAGCAGCGTCCGGATCAGCCGGAGGTCGCGCTTCATATGCTCGAGCGGTACGGGTTTGAGCCCCATCGTCAACCGCGCGGTGTTGCCATTGCCGACACCGAGTTCGACGCGCCCCGGTGCGAGCTGGGCGATCGTCGCGATCGCATGGGCGATCGTCGGTGCCATGCGCGTGCTCGGCACGGCGACACCGGTCGCGAGTCGGATGCGGCGCGTCTCGCGCGCCGCGACCGCCATCGTCGCGTAGACGTCCGAATAGATCATCTGCGAATCGAAGAACCAGGCCTGGTCGAAACCGAGGCGCTCGGCCAGCGCGACGAGATCCCAGTCGCCGACCCGCGACGTGAACGCGACACCGAATTCCATCTGCAACCCCCTCGTGATCATGCGCTGTGCACGGTGTGTGCGGCAGAGCGCCATCGTGCCCGACGCCGGCCTGTGCCTCCAGCCCCGGTTTTCTTCCCCTGCCGGCCGCTGGAGCCGACGGCGCAGCATGCTGCTTGATTCCACCGGGCAGGAATGGCGCAATGGCGGGCGACATTCCGCCGGCCCGATCGATGAACAGCGTTCCAGCATCCGCGCCCGCCATCACCGTTCTGGTCGTCGACGACGATCCGGGGGTGCGCGACATGCTCGGCGACTATCTCAGCGACAACGGCTATCGCGTGCTGCACGCGGAGAACGGGCCGCGGGCGCGCACCATCCTCGAGGAACAGGCCCCGCATGTCGTCATCCTCGACGTCGGCCTGCCCGGTGAAGACGGCCTGAGCCTCGCGCGCTTCATCCGCGAGCAGTACGACATCGGCATCCTGATGGTCTCGGGCGCCGGTGACACGGTCGATCGCATCGTCGGCCTCGAAGTCGGCGCCGACGACTACGTCGGCAAGCCGTTCGACCTGCGCGAACTCCGGGCGCGACTGAAGAGCGTGCTCCGGCGCTACCAGCGCGACACCTCGGCACCGCCGGCCGCCGTGTCACCGCCCCCCGCCGGTCGCAGAATCCCCTTCGGGGCCGCGTTCCTCGACCTCGACAGTCATCAGCTCTTCGACCGCGATGCGCGGGAGATCCCGATCACCGGCGCCGAGTTCGAACTGTTGCGGATCTTCGCCGAGCGCCCGAACCGGCCGCTGTCGCGCGATCAGATCATGACCCTGACCCGCAACCGCGACTGGGATCCCTTTGATCGCAGCATCGACATCCGCATCGCCCGCCTGCGCAAGAAGATCGAGGCCGACGCGGACAACCCCACCTCGATCAAGACGATGCGCGGCGTCGGCTACATGTTCGTGCCGCCGCGCGGCTGAGATCGGCGCGGCCTCGTCCGGCGCCGGGTTGTTGCCGTTTTGTTGCCGCCGT
>JADZCB010000025.1 GCA_020851775.1 Gammaproteobacteria bacterium | reverse complement strand
CTCTTCCACGTCCTGCCGAGTGCGCGCATGGTGGCGGACGCCCTCGCCCAATGGCAGAAGGCCCATCCCGACGCCCGGGATGTCATCGCGCGAGCCTGGCACCCGGCTTTCGAGAAATACGCCGCGTCGCAGCTCAACAAACGCTATACGGGACAGTTCAAGGTGGCGATGGACGATCGCGCCTGGGCTGGCTGGGCGGCCGTCAAGCTCGTTTCCGATACGGTCGCGCGTGAACAGGTGGCGAGCGGGGCCGTGCTGCTCGACGCCCTGCGCCAGCGGCTCGCCTTCGACGGCCAGAAAGGCGTCGACATGAGTTTCCGCACCGACGGGCAGCTTCGCCAGCCGCTGCTGTTGACCGCCGGTGACGAGATCGTCGGCGAAGCACCGGTCCGCGGTGTCGTCGACATCGAGGATCTCGACAGTCTCGGTCCGGCCCGCTGCCCAGCGCCGTGATCCCCGCGCCTTGTTTCCAGCAATCGAGGAATACCTGCATGTCCAGATTCGTTCCCGGCCGCGTGCGGCCGCTCGTCGCTGCGATCGCACTGTTCGCTAGCCCGTTCGCCGTCGCCGAAACCCACGTCTTCGTCACCAATGAAATGGGCGACGACGTATCCGTCATCGACATCGCGAGCGACAAGGTCGTCGCGACGATCCCCGTCGGCAAGCGCCCGCGCGGGATCGGCATCGCGCCCGATGGCGGCGAGATCTATGTCGCGGTGAGCGGCGAGAACGCGATTGCGGTGATCGACCCGAAGAGCCTCGAGGTGCTGCGCAAGTTCGACAGCGGTCCGGATCCGGAGACCTTTGCCGTGCATCCGAACGGCAATCTGTACATCTCCAACGAAGAGCACGCGAAGGCGTCGGTCTACGATCCGAAGACCGGCGAGCTGATCACCGAAATCAAGGTGGGACTCGAACCGGAAGGCGTCGCGATTTCACCGGACGGCACTCGCGGCATCGTCACCAGCGAGTCGACGAACATGCTGCATCTGTTCGCGATTCCGGAGCACGAGATCATCGCCAACATCCTCGTCGGTGCGCGGCCACGCGCCGCAGCCTTCAGTGCCGATGGCAAGATCGCCTATGCGACTTCCGAGATCAGCGGGGAAGTGAAGAAGGTCGACGTCGCATCCGGCAAGATCATCGGCAAGATGCCGCTCGCCGACGACAAGGCAAAGCCGAAGGACATCCTGCCGAGCCGCGACGGCAGCCGCCTGTTCGTCGCCGGCGGCCGCGCGAATCGCGTTTTCGTCCTCGACGAGAAGACACTCGAGATCCTGCACGAAATTCCGGTCGGCAACCGCGTGTGGGGCCTGGCCTTGAGTGCCGATGGCAAACGTCTCTACAGCACCGACGGCGCCAGCGATCAGGTCTCGGTCATCGACACGGACGCGAACAAGGTCGTCGCCACCGTACCGGTCGGCAAGATGCCGTGGGGCATCGTGTTGCAGTAGGCACCGAATGTCGCGGGCCGTAGCCCGGGTTGCGCTTCGGAACCCGGGATCTTCGACGGCGGAAGCACTCCGATCCCGGGTTGCGCGCTGCGCGATCCGTCCGGGCTACGACATGCAGCGCAGCGAATCCCGAATCTTCACCGCACCGTGAGGCTCAAAGTCGAATACGAACCCCCACCCAGCCTGCGCGCGGTGCGCCGGCGCCGAGAAAGCGCGGCGAGTCGTCGGCAAGATTCGGCAGGACTTCGGTCGGGTCCTCGCCGATCAATCCGAAGTTCTCGTAATCCTCGTCGAAGAGGTTCGTCACGCGGGCGAAGAGTTCCACCTGTTGCGTGAAGGCGTAGCTGCCGCGGAGATTGACGGTCGCGTAGCCGTCGAGCGTCTCGAGCTGGTTCGACTCGTCGCCACGCAGTACCTGGTCCGAGTTGTAGAGCACTTCGCCGCCGAGTGCGAGACCGAACGGCAGGCGATAGTCGGCGCCGAGCTTGAACTGATGGCGCGGAATGCCGGGAATGCGATCCCCTTCGCGTACCTGGATTTCACCGTTGGCGTCGGCGAACGCATGGTGCGGGCTGGCGGCCAGGAACGCACTTTCGAAAGTCGCCGCGACGAAACTGTACGCGGTGAACCAGTCGACACCGCGCAGGGAGCCGGCGAACGCCGCCTCGACGCCCTCGCGCTTCGTTTCGTCGACGTTCGCGAACAGGCCCGTCGCGCGACCCGTCGACTGAAAGATGATGTCGTCGTGGTTGACGGTACGGAAGTAGCCGATGCGGTGTTCGATGTTGCGCCACGCGCCGCGCACACCGAACTCGACACTCTTCGCGACGACCTGGTCGAGCGGCGGATCGGCGAGGAAGGCGTTCGGCAGGCGGCACTCGAATTCGATGTCGTCCGGGTCCTCGCCGTTCTCGATCGCGATCCGCCGCGCGATCTCGAACACGCCGTCGTTGCACGCGAGCTCGACCGGCGTCGGCGCGCGCGCCGATTCGCTGTAGCTGGCGAACAGATTGGCTGCCTCATTGACGCCGAACGTGGCACCGACGGTCGGATTGAAGCGGCTGAACTCGTGATCGCCGTTCAGTTCGCGGCGCAGGCCCGATCTGTCGCGAAGCTGGACGTCGGTGTCGTTGTAGCGACCACCGAAGGTAAACGTGAAACGCTCGGTGATGGCGAAGTTGTCGAGAAAATAGAAGCTCCAGGTCTCGCTGCGCGTGCGCAGGCTGGTCGCGCCCTCGGCGACGAACGTGCCGAGCCCGAGCCCTTCGGTGCTGCGCGTGACCGGATCGATATCCGACAACTCGACGCGGCCGTCGAAATCAGCTTTGCCACGCGTCCAGTTGAAGCCGGCGACGAAGTGATTGTCGCGTGCGAACAGCTTGTTGTCGAAGCTCAGTTGGAGATCAGTGCCGTAGGTTTCCTGCTCGCGCGTGCTGCGGTTGTTGATCGCCGCGTCCGACAACGCCAGCGTACCCGTCAGATCGCCGGTCAGATCGTCGAGATCGAAAGCCTCCGGATCGCCGGCAAGCAGGTTCAACGCCTGCTCGAGCGCATCCGGATCGGCCGCCCCCAGCGCGTTGTCTTCACAGACGTCGTCGTCATCGAGCCCGAGCGCCTCGAGCG
>JADZCB010000024.1 GCA_020851775.1 Gammaproteobacteria bacterium | reverse complement strand
GCGGGCCGCCAGCGCCGGGGTGGCGAGGGCAGCGAGAATCAAAGTATTTCCGATAGCCGCGAGCGGCCGACGGACAGCGCGGTTAAACATCATGCGAGCCTTCTAAGGTTTGATTGAAATGACGCGCGAGCGGGGTGCCCGGCGCTCCCCCTGAGGTCCGGCGTACGATAGCAACAAGCCCGGAATGCATACAAGGACAGTGACCGGCCGTTCCACCCTTCGATCGCAGGAGGTCGTCGAGCTATGACGCAGCCAGGTTGGCGTAGCGTCCCCGGTAGTACAGCATCGGTGGCGCGTCGTCGCCGCCGGGGCGGGTAATCTGCGTCACGGTGCCGACGACGATGTGGTGGTCGCCGCCCGGATGCACGGCGCTGACCCGGCATTCGATGCCCATCAGGCGGCCCGTCAGCAGCGGGGCGCCCGACTCGCCCCACTCGTAGGCGACCTCGGCAAACTTGTCCGGATTCTTCTTCGCGAAGGCATTCGACAGCGGCTGCTGGTCCTGCTGCAGCACGTTGATGCAGAACACGCCGCTGCGCTTCAGCGGCTCCAGCGTGTCGGACTTGTTGTCGACGCAGATGACGAACATCGGCGGATCCAACGACAGCGATGTCACTGCGTTCATCGTCAGGCCATAGGGCCTGCCGTCGGTGTCGCGGGTCGTGATGATCGAGACGCCGCTGGCCCAGAAACCACAGGCTTTACGGAATTCTTCGGGTGTCATGTCGGTTCTTGTCGTGTGGGGTTGGGGTGGATGGAAACGCATCGCGTGCCCGGCGCGGCGCGGCGGCGCGCACGTCGTCGAAACTCGGCACCGGGAAATCCGTGCGCGGAGGCGGTCGGCCGCCGCAGGCGCGATCGAGCAGCGGCATGCACTCCTCGGCAAAATAGTACATCTGGTCCTCGATCTCCGCACCCTGGAAGCCGGCCAGCTCGAACCAGGCATGGAACATGAAGTCGTCGTAGCCGACGTACTCCTTGGTGCGCATGATTTTCTCGACCACTTCCGCGGGTGTGCCGAACAGCGCGATGTCCTTGGCGAGCAGAGATTCCGGACGGATCTTCGTGCGCAGGTCCATCGAATCCTCGCCCGCCTCTGACACCAGCGCCGCGAAGCCGAAGGGCCCGTAGTAGTCCCACTGCACTTCGAGCGCGAACTTCAGGCGCTCGAGCTCCTTGTCGCGATCCATGCCCGGCAGCAGCAGGTGGATGTAGCGGCAGGTGACGATGCCGCGGCGCTTGTCGCAGTCCCAGCCGTACTTGAATGCCCCGCGCTGCAGGCGATCGGGCCAGCCCGCGCGCTCGGCGTCCTCGTAGTACATCTCGACGTTCTGCTTCAGTCGCGAATTGGGCTCGACGATGAAATAGCCGTTGACGCCGCGCTCGGCGCAGAAGCGGATCGAGCGCGGGCTCGTCAAGGGCTCCCACAGCTGCGGATAGGGCTTCTGCAGCGGCTGCGGAAAGACGCTGATCTCGCGCAAGGTGGTCGTCGTCGCCAGCACCGGGCTGCCGGCGGAATACATGTCCGGCGAGCCCAGGGACAGCACGTCCTCGACTTCGCGCTCGACCTTGTCGAGCCCGTAGTAGGCGACGGTCTGCTTGTGGTTCCACTTGGTGTAGCGCGGCGGAATCGAGAAGAACTCGTCGCGGTGGCTGAACGAGGGCTCCGTCCAGCACTTGATCAGGATGTCGAGCGCTTCGTGGAAGGCGACGCGGTTGCGCTCCTGATCCTGGATCGTGGAGCCATAGGGCTTGCCGAGCACCTCGTTCTCGCGCGGCTGGTAGCCGCGGCCGACGCCGACCTCGACGCGCCCGCCGCTGACGACGTCGAGCATTGCGGCCATCTCGGCCAGCCGCACCGGATGATGCCAGGTGATGATGTTCGCGGCCTGACCGAGCCGGATGCGCCGGGTGTTGGCGGCGATCGCCATCTCGCTCGCCAGCGGGTTCGGGCTCATCTCCGCCCCTTCGGGCTGGAAGTGGTGCTCGGTCTGGAACCAGTAGTCGAAGCCCAGCCGGTCGGCGAGGATGCCCTGGCGGATCTGGTTGACGATCGTGCGCTGGGCCGCGGCATGGACCTCGGCGAGGCTGCCGTCGTTGCAGACGGTGCCGTCGCGGGTGCGCACCGGCGGCAGGTCGCTCGCGCCGTTGTGGAATACGCCTATCTCGATCACGTCCGTTCACCGCGCCCGCGGCGCAGGGCCGCCAGGCTTCATCGAAAAATTGAGGAGCCGAGTGTATACATTTAAGCCGGCCAGGGAGCGGGCTGGAACCGCTGCGGAAGACGACTCGGCCTCGGGACGCGCGCGATCCCGGGTGGAACAGGGCTGGACTCAGGTGTGGATGACGCGACGCAGCAAATCATGCGCTTGCAGCGTTTCTGTTGCACGTCAGCCACAGCTATCCCTCAAATGACGAATAAGTCGCAAATTCCTGTTTACCCTTTACAACAGCTGTGACACACTCGCGAACAAATCGGGGCAGCTCGTCTTGAATACCGTGCCGTATGGCCGGTGGACAGGGGAAGGCGGCGGGCCCGATGGCTGTGAACTCGCACATGTGCCGCAAGGCGCATGTGTACTTCTAGGGGGAAACATGGGAGATAACGCGATGAAAAGCACTTTGCGCGCTTTGTCATTGGGTGCGTCCGTGCTTTCTGCCGCGGTGTTGATCGCACCTGCTGCAGAGGCACGCATCATGATCGACGCACTCGGGGGCGAGGTGAAACTCGAAGGCTACCTCAGCTCCGAAGCGCGAGCGAATGTGGGCAACGGTAGCCCCTACCTGAACCAGTGGATACAGCGTTTCGAGCTCAATGCCGAGGTCAATTACGAAGACATCGGCATTTTCGATACCTTGAGCTTCGTGACGGTGATCCGTCCCGAGTTCGATGCAGCCTATTACTACGGCGATGACATCGGCGGTGGCCGTGGTCGCAATGGCACCACGCCTTCTTACATGGGCAACAAGTGGGGCTTCGATAACAATCCGGTCGGTTTCGGTGGCTTTGACGCGATTGTTGGCGGGCCGTTCGGCACGTTTAATACTGGTGGTGTCGGGAAACTCATCCTTAATGGTCTGGAGAATCCCAGCTTCGCCAATAATTTCGAAACTATTCTCAACCGTACAGCGTCAGGTGCGAAGTACAGCGTTGCAGCAGGGAACGGGTCGATGTTGAGCCAGTTCTCGCCGCTGACTCCGATGGAGCTGAATTGCCGTCGCTGCTATGACCTCGACGACGATCCGCTCGACGTCGCGATGAACAACACCGGTTCCAGTGGCCGGCTGTATCCGTTCCGCGAGCTCTATGTCGACGCGACCGCCGGCGACTGGTGGTTCCGCGTGGGCAAGCAGCAGATCGTGTGGGGCAAGACAGACTTCTTCCGTTTGCAGGATCTGGTGAATCCGGTCGACTTCGGCCAGCACTTCTTCTTCGATTCCTTCGAGGACATCCGCATCCCGCAGTGGATCGCGTCGGCGCAATGGAAGTTCGGCAATGTCGGTCCGACTACGGACAACGCCATCCAGCTCGTGTGGAATTTCGATGAATTCCAGCATGTAGGCCTTGGCAATCCGTCCGCCGGTTGGGCGCACCCGTTTTCAAAGGACATTGCGACCTTCGCCGCTTTCAATGAGTACTTCTCCGTCGAGCCCTGCCTCGGCCTCAACCTGGCCGTGGCGGATGCCGCCGCTGCGGGCGTGGCACTCAACCACAACATCGTCTGCGGTTCGCGTGGACCCAATGACCCGCGCAAGCCTACGGGCTTCGGTCAGCCGGCCGGTCTGTCTGGTGGCGATAATCGCCCAGAGTGGGATATCGAGAACACCGAAGCGGGTCTGCGCTGGGAGTTCCGTCTCGGCGAATTGCACATCGCTACGTCCTACTACTACGGTTGGAACGACACCCCGATCTTCCGTTTCGACAGCGTGCTGGTACCCGAGGCGAATCTTGCGGGCGGGGCAGCTGCACTGCTCGGGACGGCAGATTGTACGATTGCAGGCTTGAGTGCCGCGTTCGCGCTCCCGGGCGGCGGCGGCGGAGCTTGCACAAATGTTGCAGGCATTCCTGCTGAAGCTTTTGGTATCCCGATCCGGGTGGCGGATCCGAATCAGGCGCTCCAGGCTCTCGCGGCCAACGGCACAGGACAGATACTGGATAATCTCACCGGTAATATGGTCAATGTGCAGGATGCCGCACGTGAAGCCATCGCGAAGAAGGATGCAACGATCCTCTATCGCACGGCCATCATGAATGGCGGTGGCGTCAGCATGAACTACAAGCAGTCGCACACGCCGGGGCTCTCGTTCGATTACTTCGAACCGTGGTCCGGTATCGTGTTCCGTGTGGAGTCATCGTGGACCTTCGACGAACTCGTCAACAACACGCGCAAGGCGAATTGGGTGGATACCAGTGAAGTCATGCGGTGGTCGATCGGCATGGACCGTCCGACCTTCATCCCGTGGCTGAACAAGGATCGCACCTTCTTCCTGTCGATGCAGATCTTCGATACCTGGTACATGGATCACGAGGGCGACAAGCACACGGGATACTTCCAGGACGAGCACAACTTCATCACGACCTTCTTCTGGATCGGCAATTACATGCGTGACAAGGTCAAGCCGGTCGGCTTCGTGGTGTGGGAAGAGGCCTCGAACTCCTATGTGTTCGGCCAGAACGTCGAGTGGTTCATCGACAACCACTGGTCCATCAAAGGGGGTCTCCATATGATTTGGGAGGGAGACGAGAACTACCGGCACGATCTCGGTCCTTACACATCGTTCGCTACGCCGGGAGCGAACGGACTTCGCGACCCGTATAACAACAGCGTCTTCGGTGTTGGTCGGGAAGGCATCGGCGCGCTGCGCAACAACGACGAGGTGTTCTTCCAGCTTAAGTATCAATTCTAAAGCTGGCGGATAGACGAGGGTCAAACTCCGCGCCGGCCGAGCCCACGGCGGCCGGCGCGGAATGCAACGACAGAAAGAACGAGGAGTTCAACTCAATGAAAAATCCGATTCGGTACGCTCTGCTGGCCGCGTTCGCGGCGCAGCCGCTGGCGGCGACTGCCTTCACGCCGGACGACTACATGGCCTGGTTCAATGCCAATCAGAGCGCGCAGCCGCAGTTCGTCGACGGTGACGTCATCACCTATGACAAGGCCGATCTGATCCGTCCGTTCACGCCCGCCGAGTATCAGGACATCCAGATCTTCGAGGGCATGGAAGTCAAGATCAAAGACGCCGGCGATCTGAGCCCGGCCGAGGTCTACCAGAAAGCCACGGAGCAGTTCGCCGGCACGGCAACGATCGCGGCCGACGGCGCGCTCGAGAACTATACGGCGGGCCGCCCCTTCGACCCGGCCACCTTCAAGCCGGGCAAGGAAGACGGCCAGAAGATGACGTGGAACTTCAACTTCCGCTGGCAGCTCGGCGGCCTTTCGAACCGGGAGGTGCACTGGGTATGGGTGCGCGCGGGCGGCGAGCACAGCGGCCACGAAATCATGAGCGAAGGCGGCGGCAAGTATAAGCCCTACTATACGGGCGGCGGCTCCTTCGAGCGCGCGCTGGCCGGCCCCTATCGCCGCGTGATGTTCTCGCACCGTTCGGACCTGCCGGAGAAAAACTACAAGGTCAACAACGGCGAAGGCTTCGCGAAGGACACGGAGTTCCGCGAATACACGGGCTTCTCCTCGCCCTTCGACATCGCCGGTACGGCTTTCCTGATCCTCCGCTACGACAACCCGCGCAAGACCGACGACTCTTGGGCTTACATCCCGAGCCTGCGTCGCGTGCGCCGCATCTCGGTGGAAGTGAAGTCGGACTCGCTGCTCGGCACGGATCACACGCTGGAAGATTTCTACTGCTTCAACGGCCGTCCGCTCGAGCACGAGTGGGAGTACGTCGGCACCGCGAGACAGTTGGCCGTGGCGCGCTCGCGCAATTCGGACGCGGTCTACTACGGCCCGAACGGCTGGGCGATGCTCGACGACTGGGCGCTGCGCCAGGTCGACGTGATGAAGCAGATCCCCAAGCGCGCGAGCCATCCGTATTCGCTGAAGTTCCTGCACATCGATCGCCAGAGCGGCGAGTGCTACCACGCGAACGCCTTCGACAAGGCCGGTCAGCTCTGGAAGGTGTGGCAGCTCTCGAAGGCGTGGTCGGAAGACCCGCAGCTTCAGGAGCAGGTCACGAAATGGAAGGCTGAGGTGACGCCTCCGGGCTCGCGGGTCAGCATGTTCCAGTCGATCAACGTGATCGACCTGCAGAACAACCGCGGGACGCTCGTGCCCTGCCGCGGCCACTCCAACCCGGCGACGGATCTGGATCTCGTGAAGAAGATCCTCGACGTGAACTATCTCACCGAAGGCCGCTGAGGTCTTCCTGGATCGGGCTCACGCCCGATCCAGTCCGTTTCCTTCCAAGGGCCGCAACGCGGCCCTTGTTTTTTGCGGCGACGACTCAAAGCGAGTCGTAGTGGCCCGCGAATACACCGGCGCCGAAGTTCGGCTCGGCATCGGGCGCCCGCACTTTTCAGAGGCCCATGGCCGCACCCGCAAGCCTGGCACGCAAGGTGATGCGCCGACGAAATTCTGCGACGGGACTGATAGACTGGCGGAACCCACAGCGGATTTCCGGCTCGAACCGGCAAGCCAGCGGAGACCGTCATGCCGAACCTTCTGCCTCGTTTTCTTTTTCCCGTTCTCACGCTCACCTTCGGCCTGCCGCTCGCCGCGCTGGCCACCGAGCCGGCCGAACAGTCGGACCAGAGCCTTTATCGCGCCGTCGACGTCGCGCGCGAAATGATGAACTCGCAGGACATCTACGATCGCATCCTGGCCGCCGGTGCGCTGAGCGATATCGGAGATGCACAAGCCCTGGTGCTGCTCGAGCGCTGTATCGACGTCGAGGACATCGTGATCCGGCGCTCGGCGATCGACACGCTGATCACCGCGACGCACCCGAACGGCGTCAACCTGCTGCTCAAATCCGCCGCACGGAACCCGGAGGTCCTCGGCTTGATGGCGGAGTCGCTGGCGTCGGTCCCGCGCGACGACATGGGCGACCTGCTGGTCGAGGCGCTGGGGCCGGACAGTACTGATTTCGTCAAGCGCCACGCCCTGCAGGCATTGGTGCGTTCGGCAGGCTCTGCCGAAGACGCGGCGGTGCGCGCACTCGTCGCCGACACCCACACATCGGCCGTCATCCGCGCCTACGGTCAATACACATTGCTGATTGGCGGTGACGCGAACGCACGCAGCGCGATGCTTTCGGCGGCCGAGGAGTCGAGTGTCGACGTGCGCGAGGTCGCGGCCGTCGCCCTCGGACTCGTCGACAGCAAGGAAGCGAAGGACAAGCTCGCGGTCCTGGCCAAGGAGACCGATCAGCGTGTGGCGCTCGCGGCCATCGCGAGCAAGGCCGCGCTCGGCGACGATGACGCTATTTCCCAGATCATCCAGACCATCGGCTATGGCAAGCCGATGGAAGCGACCGTGATGGCGGGTGCGCTGAAGCGGCTGCCGCCGCAGATGGCGGCGCAGATTTCCGAAACCCTGATTCATTGCTGCCCGCTGAAGAACGATGCCGCGACGCGCCTGCTCGAGTCCTGGGGCTGGATCGCGAGCGACGCGAGCAAGATCTACGATTGGGGGCTCGGGCACCAGGAAGCGGACATCCGCATGCAGACCATCTGGTTGATCGGTCAGCGCAAGGACGAAGCTGCGCTGGCCCGGCTGGTGCCGTTCCTGAAGGACGAGGATGCGGGGATCCGAGGCATGGCGGCCTGGTCGATCGTGCACATCGCGGGACACCGCTATGTCGGCGGCGTGCAGATCTGAGCGATGACGGGCGGCGGGCGGTGAACGATCCCAAAGACCGCGACGGCGCCCGTACCCGCACCGAACGGTGGGAGATCCTGAGTTCCGACGAACTCTTCAGCCACCCCTATTTCCGTTTCCGCAAGGACCGCTGCGCGCTGCCCGACGAGCGCATCATGCCGGCCTATTTCGTCATGGAATTCGTCGACTGGGTCAATGTCGTGCCGCTGACCGAGGACGGTCAGATCGTGCTCGTGAACCAGTATCGTCACGCGGCGCGTCGCCGCTTCTACGAGTTTCCGGGCGGGACGCTCGAACCCGACAATCCGGATGAAACGCCGGAAGCAGCCGCGACCCGCGAGCTGCTCGAGGAAACCGGCTATGCTGCAGGGCGCATGAACTACCTCGGTCTGCACTATCCGAACCCCGGCCTGCAGGACAATCGCATGCACGTCTTCCTCGGCACCGGTTGCCGCAAGCTCGCCGAGCCCAAGCTCGACACTTACGAAGATCTCGAAGTCGAACTCGTCGACGTCCAGGAGTTCCTTCAGTGCATCGAGCAGGGACGGCCGATGCACTCGCTGATGATGGCGTCACTGACGCTCGCGCTACCCGCCATCAAACGGCATTATTCGGTGTCGTCGCTCGCACTTTGACCGGGGTATTCGCCGCGCGGCGGCAGCACTTCACGCATCGTTCGCAACGCAACAGAGGATTTATCCATGAAAAACTCGCTGACCAGGGCGGTCGTGCGCGGCCTGCGCGTGTCCGTCGCCGGGGTATTCACGTTCGTCGCAGCCCCGGCCGGGTGGGCCGGAGATTTCGATTTCAATGTGGCCGAAATCCAGGAGATGGCGCCGGCGCCCGGCACGGTGATCGGAGCGGACAACCTGGAGCAGTATCGCCAGCTCCTCGATCCGGATTTTGCCGACCTCGTCGTGAAGAACTGGGTCAGTATCGCTGTCGGCGAACCGCTCTCGTTCGATCCGCATCCGAACTACGTCGCCGCCACGCAGCAGTACGGCGGTCAGACACAGCTCGGTGAGAAGCCCGGCGATCTGCTGAACTACACGGCCGGCCGCCCGTTTCCCGGCGAGCCGTCCCTCGACGATCCGCGCGCCGGCGACAAGCTGATCTGGAACATGCGCTATGCCTATGCCGGAGACAGCGGCGCGATCCCCGAGATGTACTGGGGGTATCGTCAAATGCGCACGCAGACCCTCGAGCGCACGCTGACGTTCACGGCTGTCGGCATGCGCTTCATGTACCGCCATGTCGTCGACCCGGTGCCGCACGTCGAGCGCAATCCCTACGCAGTGTTCAGCGCCTTCACGCTGACGGCCGAAGATCCGGGTGACGTGTCGGGGACGAAGATCCTGATCTTCTACAACAGCGACGACAACGCCGAAGAGCAGGGCTGGATGTACGTGCCGAATCTCCGTCGCGTGCGCCGCATCGCGACGACGACGCGCACGGACTCCTTTCTCGGCAGCGATCTCATGATCGAGGATTTCCTCGGTTACAGCGGCCGCATCCGCGACATGAAGTGGACGTACAAGGGACCGACGTACGTGATGCTGCCGATGTATCGCCACGATCAGCAGCAGCATGCGGATCTGAAGGCGCGCAAGTACGACTACCAGTTCGTCGACTTCGGCGGTTATTCGAGTTGTTTCCCGAACGTGAGCTGGCAGTTGCGCAAGGCGCACATTCTCGAAGGCGAGCCGACGCGCTCGGATCATCCGCTGTCGAAGCGCTACTTCTATCTCGATGCACAGACCATGCTGCCGGTTTTCGGCAAGACCTACGACCGCGCCGGCACCTTGTGGAAGATGCTGATCGGCGGCGTCGCGCACCCGGACTACCACGTGCCGCAGAACAAGGGCACCGGTGTACCGCTGCTCGACTCGTCGGCGGCGATCGATCTGCAGAACCAGCATTGCACGACGCTGCAGATGCTGCACGTCACCAACCCGGACAACATCGATCAGAAGGACTTCGAGCCGAGCGTGTTGAACGAAACGGGGCGGTGAGAGACATCGTCTTCGTAGCCCGGGGGAAGCGCACAGCGCGCAACCCGGGATCGGCGCTGAAGATCCCGGACTCCGCTGCGCCATCCCTCGGACGGCGAGGCGCTCGCCATTTCGTCACCAGTTCAGCGATCGGTTTCCCGGGATGACCGGGCCCGCCGCGCTCGCTATGCTGGACAGGCACTAAACACGACAAAGAACGGAGGACGAGAGGAATGGCAAGCAAGCAATCGGAAGCATTGAAGGAACTCTACAAGGGCTGGGCCGCGGCGATGGCGGCGAACCCGACGATGGGACTCGATGAGATTCGTGACATCTTCGAGCATTGGGGCGACGTCACCGTCGAACCGGGCGGCGTCGACTACCTCGAGGTCGACGCGGCGGGCGTGCCCTGCCTGTGGGCCGTGCCGAAAGGCTGCCGCGAGGATCGCGTGTTGTTGTGCACGCACGGCGGTGGCTACGTCACGGGCTCGATGTACACGCACCGCAAGATGTTCGGTCACTTCGCGAAGGCGGTCGGCTGCCGCGCGCTGATTCTGCATTACCGCCGTGCGCCGGAAGCGACTCATCCGGCCCAGAACGAGGACGCGGTCAAGGTCTACAAGTGGCTGCTCGATCAGGGCATCACACCGAACCACATCGCAACGACCGGTGACTCGGCCGGCGGTGGTCTGTGCACTTCGGTCGTGCTCGCCGCGAAGGCCCAGGGCCTGCCGCTGCCGGCAGCCGTGATGCCGCTGTCCCCGTGGTACGACATGGAAGCGAAAGGCGCGAGCCTGAAGACCAAGGCCGCCACCGACGCACTGGTGCAGGAGCCGATCCTGATGAACATGGCGGCGACCTTCCTCGGCAGCGCGTCGAAACAGGACCCGCTCGCCAACCCGCTCTACGCCGATCTCGCGGGCTTTCCGCCGACCTACATCCAGGTCGGTGGCGACGAAACGCTGCTCGACGACTCGCTGCGCTTCGTCGACAAGGCCAAGGCAGCGGGTGTCGACATCCGCTGCGACGTCGATTCCGAGATGCAGCACGTCTACCACTTCCTCGCCGGCCGTGCGCCCGAAGCCGATCAGGCAATCGCGCGCCTCGCGGCATGGGTGAAGCCGAAGCTCGGGCTTTGAGCGGGCGCGGGCGCCAGCGATGATGCTGTAATCGGACCACCAAGAACATAGAGCGGTCGTAGGTTGGGCTGACGAAGGAAGCCCAACCTACCTTGGTGGCCCAATCAGATTTCCCTCGGTGTTCCCGGTGGCAGATTCGAGACATCCCGTGGCACCGAACTACATGGAGCAAACGATGAGCACCCCCGATACCGGGCCTTTCCTGCGCGGCCTGTTCGATCTGACGGGCAAGCACGTGTTTCTCACCGGCGCGTCGAGCGGTCTCGGGCGACGCTTCGCATCCACGCTGGCGGCGGCTGGCGCACGCGTCGCGATGGCGGCGCGCAGCGTCGAGAAGATGACCTCACTCGCCGCGGAGATCCGGGGCGCGGGCGGTGTCTGCGACGTGTATGCGCTGGATGTGCGCGATCGCGCTGCGATACGGCACGTGATCGCGGAAGCTGAAGCGGTCGCGCCGCTCGACGTGCTCGTCAACAACGCCGGCATCGCGCGGCCACGCGCGCCGGAGAAACTCGGCGACGCCGAGTGGGATGAAGTGTACGAAACGAATCTGCGCGGGCCGTGGGTGCTGGCGCAGGCGGTCATCGCCGCGCGGCTCGCCGACGGGCGGCCGCTCAGCATCATCAACATCGCCTCGGTGCTCGGCATCCGCGCGATCGGCCATCTCGCGCCGTACAGCGCAGCGAAGGCGGGCCTCATCAATCTCGGTCGCGATCTGTGTGTCGACGTCGCCGAGAAAGGCATCCGCGTCAATGCGCTCGCGCCCGGCTATTTCGCGACCGAAATGAACGACAAGTGGCTGCACTCGCCGGCCGGTGAGCGACTGCGGCAACGCATTCCTGCCAAACGCTTCGGTGATCCCGCCGAGCTCGATGGCGCACTGGTGTTCCTCGCCTCGGACGCCTCACGCTACATGAACGGCAACGTGATCACGATCGACGGCGGGCATACGGCCGGCATGTGACGGCACGCCCGGCACCGGCGCCCAGCCTCGCCGAGGCCCCGATCCCGAAAGCGCAGCGCTCCTCCACGCGACGCGCTGTCGCTCAAGCCCCCCAGACCACCAGTCCCCAGGCCAGCACCTTCTCGTGCTGGTATTTGCCGCTCGCATCGGGACGCTGCGCGTAGCCCTCGATCTCGAGATCGTAGAGACGGCCGCCCTGCGGCGCGTCGACGATGTCGACGACCTTGAAGCGGCTGCTGATCACGTCGTTCTCGAGCACGGGCCCGAGGTGATCGCAGTAGCGCCACGCGACCATCGTCAGCAGGTTCGGCAGTGCCCGCCCGACCTGGGCGAGGATCAGTGATATCGTGTGGCCGCCGTAGACGAGACGCTGGCCGAGGTAGCTCTTCGTCGCGTCGGTGTGCGTATAGGCCATGTTCAGCGACATGCGGACCAGTTCCGGTGCGCAGGTCACGGTGTCCTGAATCTTGACGTCGACCTCGTCACCGACGGCGAGCGCCAGCGGCTTCAGACCCGTCAGCTCGCTCGCCAGCGGCGCGAGGTTCCAGCCCTCCGGCAGCGCGCCGAGCAGTTCGGCTTCATCGAAACTGTGCTTGATCCAGCCGAAGTCGTCATCGTGTCCGGTCGCGGCGTTCTGATCGCGGCAGGCGATCATCGGGCTGCGCCAGAAATGCAGCACGACGTCGTCGCGCTGGTTCACGGTCGTCATTTCGAGCGCGACCATGCCGGTCGCGGCGCGCCCGGGCTTCGCCTTGTTCTGCTTCAGACCGACGACCTTCGTCGTCGTGTAAAGCGAGTCGCCGACGAAGACCGGCTTGCGCAACAGCATGCCGCGATAGAACAGATTGCCCTTCACGTGCTGGGACGCGTAAGTCGTCTGGCCGGCCGCGAGATGGACCGCGAGATACGAGTGGGCGAGCGGGCGCTCGTCGCCGGTCACGCGACGGCTCAGGTGGCGGTCGAGCGGCAGGCGCATGCGATCTCCGAACAGCGCCGAATATACCGCGGCGTGTCCGTCGGTGACGGTGATCGACGGCGCGGCGAATACCTGGCCGATGGTGAACTCTTCGAAATACGGGCCGTCGACGACGTGCAGGCTCATGTCTCGTTGTCTCCTGGGAAGCACACGGCGGCCACCGCCGCCGTGCGCGGGGCTGGACTCAGCGGATCGCGACCGGGTTGATGATCATCTGCACCGCGCCCGTCATGCGCGCGGCGCCGAGCACGAACATGAACTCGTAGGCCTTGTCCTTCGCGAGCTCGCGGGTGTCCATGTTTTCGAGGATGTAGATCCCGTGGCGCGTCAGCAGCTCCTGGTGGACCGGGAAGATGATTTTCGGATCTTCACAGGGAATCGCTTCCAGCGCCCAGGTGTCCGCACCGACCGCCATTACATCGAGCGAGGCGAGATATTTCGAGCCGTCGTGGCCGATACCGGGATTCGCCTTGCCGAAACGCACCGGGTCCAGGTCGAGCAGGTTCAGCCAGCCGGTGTTGAACAGCACGACGTCGCCTTTGCGGATTTCCGTGCCTTGCGCGGCGGCGCAGGCCTTGATGTCGGCGCTGTTGAACACGGTGTTCTCGACCAGCATGTCGGTCTTCTTGCAGGCGGCGATGTCGATCAGCACGCCGCGGGTGACGACCGGCGGGATCTGGTGCGTGCCGAACATCGTCAGGCCATCGGCGCGGATGAAGTCACGGCCGTGCTTGCCGTTGTAGTAGACGTCGTCGATCGCGGCATGGCCGAGGCCGTCGAGCTGCGAACCCGTTCCCATCCAGCCGGCGATGATCTCGTCGGCATAATTGAACTTGTTGTCGCCCAGTGACTGGCCCGGCGCCTGGTTCGGCGTCAGCACCGTGATGTGGAAATAGCGCGGCGGATAGGACGGCGTTTTGGGGCTCGATTCGACGCCGAGCCGGTAAGTCTTGCCCGTCGTCACGAGCTTCACCGCCTCGAGCGTGCGCTCCGGCCCGTTCATGTTGAAGGCGCCGAGCTGATCGTCCGCGCCCCATTTGGACGGCCAGAACTTGTCTTCCGCCTGCACGGTGCCGACGCCGCCGGCGAGGGCCAGTGCCGCCATGATTGCCTTGAACTTCATCTTGCTCCCCCTTGCATGTCGTTGTGGTTGGCGCAGGGCGCCAGTATCGGGCGTCCCGCCGGTCATGTACCGACGGGTCTTCAGCCGAATTCGGCACGGATCGCCGCGCTGTGCTCGCCGAGGCCGGGCACGATGCGCGGTGTCTCCGATTCGTCGCAGACGCGGCGCACGAAATTCGCGACGCGCCCTTGCGACACGACCTGCTTCGTCTTCAGCGCCGGATGCTTCAGCACGTCGTCGACGTAGTTGATGCGGCCGTAGGCGATGTCGCCGGCCTCGAGCAGTTTCGCGAGCTCGACGCGCGTGTACTGCCGGAAGAACGCCTCGATCTCGGCCGTCAGCGCGACGCGGTTGGCGACGCGCAGCGGGTTGGTGCGGAAGCGCTCGTCGTCGGCGAGTTCGGGCCGGCCGATCACCTTGCAGAGGTTGATCCACTCGCGATGATTCTGCACGGCGATGATGATGAGCCCGTCCCGGGTGTGATGTGCGCCGTAGGGTGCGATCTGGGTGTGATCGAGGCCGGTGCCGGTCAGGCGCTTGCCGCCGTACTCGTAATACGCGAGCGGCACGCTGGCCCATTCGGTCATGACGTCGAACAGCGCGACGTCGAGGTGCTGCCCGCGACCGGTGCGGCCACGTTCGATCAGCGCACGCAGGATTTCTCCATAGGCCGTTGCACCGGTCGAGATGTCGCAGACCGAGAGCCCGACGCGCGCCGGTTCGGTCGGTGTCCCTGTCAGCGAGACGAGGCCGCTTTCGGCCTGGACGAGAAAGTCGTAGGCCTTCAACTCGGCCAGTTCGCCGTTGAGCCCGTAGCCCGAGATGCTGCACATGATCGTGCGCGGATTCAGCTTCTGCACGTCCTCCCAGCCGAGGCCGAGGCGGTCGACGGCCCCGGGACGGATGTTCTGGATGAAGATGTCGGCCCGGGCGACCATCCGTTTCAGCAACGCCAGATCATCGGCGTGCTTGACGTCGAGCACGATCGATTCCTTGCCGGCATTGAGCCACACGAAGAACGCCGATTCGCCGTTGACGACGGTGTCGTAGTGGCGCGCGAAATCGCCTTCGTCGCGTTCGATCTTGATCACGCGCGCACCGGCCTCGGCCAGCAGGCGGGCGCAGTAGGGCGCCGCGACCGCCTGCTCGAGCGAGACGACGAGCGTACCTTCGAGTGCACTCATGCCGGGTCTCCCGTCAGGCCGGCATCACGATCGACGCGCGCCGCACCTTGCGCGCGGCGGAGTCGTCGAGCGCTTCGACGATCCTGTCCATGCCGTAGTCGCGATCGAGGAGGCTGTCGAACGGATACTTGTCGCGGTTCGCGGCGAGGAAATCCATCGATTTCTTCAGATAGGGGCCGTTGTAGCGCAGCGCCGTGACGGTCTGCACGCCGCGCCGCAGCGCGAAGGCCGGATCGTAGGGCACGGTCCGGCCCGGGGTGACGGTGCCCATCGAAATCATCGTGCCGCCGGGGCGAATCAACTGGAAGGCCTCGGGGAATGCGTCGAGCACGCCCGTGACTTCCATGCCGTAGTCGGCACCGCGGCCACCGGTCAACTTCTGCACGGCGGCGACGCGATCGGCGATCGTCGGGTAAGCGTTCATGTCGATCACGTGATGGGCGCCGAAGCGCTTCGCCTCGTCGAGCCTCAGCTTGACGCCGTCGATCACGATGACTTCCGCGCCTTTCTCGTGCGCGATTGCCGCCGCGTTGAGTCCGAGGCCGCCGGCGCCCTGGATCACGATGCTGTCGCCGTAAGTGAGGCCGGTCATGTCGATGCCGAAGTAGACCTGGCTCTGCGCGCAGTTCGCGCTCGCGGCGGCCTGATCCGAGACGGTATCCGGCACCTTGTAGAACGTCTGTTCGGGGTGGACGATCCAGTGCGTCGCGAAGGTCGCGTGGAAATGTGGCGCGTCCTCGGGCTGCCGGCCCCAGTAACGGTACGCGTTGTCGCACATCCAGAACTGGCCCTTCTGACACGGGTAGCACTTGCGACAGTGGATGAAGTAGGTCGCGACGATGCGATCACCTTCCTTCACCGGCTGACCGGCGTGATCGGTGGTCACGCCGGCGCCGAGTTTCTCGATGATCGCGACCGTCTCGTGGCCGAGGCCGCCGCGCTTCTTCGCCGGATGATGTCCACACCAGATATGGACTTCACTGCCGCAGACGTTGCTGCGGAGGATGCGCGCGATGATCGCGCCCGGTTCGGGATCGGGAACGGTGTACTCCTGGATCTGGAGTTTCCCGGGTTCGGTCATCAGGGCAAGCTGGCCTTTCATCGTCTGCATCTCCTGCAAGGTCGCGACGCGCGATTCAGCGCATCACGAACGGGTTGGGAACGTCGGCGGCGGTCGAGATCCACACGCTCTTGGTCTGCAGGTATTCCTGCATGCCTTCGAGGCCGTTCTCGCGCCCGAGGCCGCTCATCTTGTATCCCCCGAACGGCGACAGGTAGCTGATCGCGCGGTAGGTGTTGACCCATACCGTGCCGGCACGAATCGCCGCCGAGATCTTGAACGCGCGCTTGATCGACTGCGTCCATACCCCGGCCGCGAGACCGAAGGCGATGTCGTTGGCGATTTCTACCGCTTCCTCGTCGGTCTTGAAGCGGATGATCGACAGCACCGGGCCGAACACCTCTTCCTGCGCGATGCGCATCTTGTTCGTCACGCCGCCGAAGATCGTCGGTTGCACGAACCACTTGCTGTCGCCGCATTCGGGACCGCTGGCCGGGCCGCCGCCGAGCAGGCATTGCGCCCCTTCGCTCTTCGCGACGTCGATGTACTTGAGGATCTTCTCGTACTGCGGCGGCGTGGTGACGGGGCCCACCTGCGTCGTCGGATCCATCGGGTTGCCCATCCGCGCCGTGCGCGCGAAGGTGACGAGGCGCTCGACGAACTCGTCGTAGATGCCATCCTGCACCAGCAGGCGCGAGCCCGCGATGCAGGTCTGGCCGGTGGCAGCGAAGATGCCGGAGATCGCGCCCTTGACGGCATCGTCGATGACCGCATCGTCGAACACGATGTTCGGCGACTTGCCGCCGAGTTCGAGCGTGCAGCGCTTCAGGGTCTTCGCCGCCTGCGAGTAGACGAACGCGCCGCTCTCGGTGCCGCCGGTGAAGGCGACCTTCGCGACCTTCGGATGCTCGACGAGTGCCGCGCCGACCTCGTTGCCGAAACCGGTGACGACGTTGACGACGCCCGGCGGGATGCCGGCCTTCTCGACGAGTTCCATCAGCTTCAGCGTCGACGTCGAGGTGAACTCGGACGGCTTGATGACGAGCGTGCAGCCGGCGGCGAGCGCCGGTGCGAGCTTGAACGACAGCAGCAGCAGCGGCGAATTCCACGGCGTGATCGCGGCGACGACGCCGATGGGTTCGTGGCGCGTGAAGTTGAAGACGTCGGGTTTGTCGATCGGGATCACCGCACCTTCGATCTTGTCGGCGAGACCGCCGTAGTAGTAATACCACTGTGGCAGGTAGTTGCACTGCGCGAGCATCTCGTTGACGAGCTTGCCGTTGTCGCGCACTTCGAATTCGGCGAGCTCCTGCGCGTTGTCGCGGATCAGATCGCCGAGTCTGCGCACCAGCGCGCCGCGCTGGGTGGCGTTGAGCTTCGACCACTCACCGGTCGTCAACTGCGCATAGGCGGCCTCGACGGCCCTGTTCGCGTCCTCCGCCGTGCAGCGGGCGACCTCGGCCCACACCTTCGCGGTATACGGGTTCACGGTCTCGAAGTACTGGCCGCCGGACGGTTTGGCGGTCTGGCCGTTGATGTAGGCGTCGAAACGCGGCAATGCGCTCATGGCAACTCCTGGGTCTTCAAACGAGGGCGTTCAGTAGGAACGCGGCATGCCGAGTTCGTGCTCGGCGACATAGGAAAGAATGAGATTGGTCGAAATCGGCGCGATCTGATAGAGCCGTGATTCACGGAACTTGCGCTCGACGTCGTATTCCTCGGCGACACCGAAGCCGCCGAACGTCTGGATGCAGGCCTCGCCGGCATGCCATGCCGCCTCGGACGCGAGCATCTTCGAGATGTTCGCCTGTGTGCCGCACGGCTTGCCCTGCTCGTAGCGCTTCGCCGCATGGTCGACCATCAGGTTGGCGGCCTCGACTTCGGCATAGGCGCGCGCGATCGGGAACTGGACGCCCTGGTTCTGGCCGATCGGGCGCCCGAACACCTTGCGTTCACACGCGTAGTCGCGGGCTTTCTTGATGAACCAGCGGCCGTCGCCGATGCATTCCGAGGCGATCAGGATGCGTTCGGCATTCATGCCGGACAGGATGTAACGCAGGCCCTGGCCTTCTTCGCCGATGAGGTTCGCGACCGGCACTGGCACGTTGTCGAAGAACACTTCCGTCGTCGAATGGTTGATCATCGTGCGGATCGGTTTGATCGTCATGCCGTGCGCTTTCGCGTGCTGCATGTCGACGAGGAACACCGACAGCCCGTCGGTGCGCTTCTTGACCTGGTCCTTCGGAGTCGTGCGGGCCAGCAGCACCATCAGATCGGAGTATTCGGCGCGCGAGGTCCACACCTTCTGGCCGTTGATGATGTAGTGATCGCCCTGGCGTACCGCCATCGTCGAGATGCTGGTGGTGTCGGTGCCGGCGGTCGGTTCGGTGACGCCGAAGGCCTGCAGGCGCAGTTCGCCGCTGGCGATTTTCGGCAGATAGCGCTTTTTCTGATCGGCGTTGCCATGCCGCAGCACGGTGCCCATCGTGTACATCTGCGCATGGCAGGCGCCGGCGTTGCCGCCGAATTCATGGATGGCCTTGAGGATCTCCGAGCCCATCGACAACGGCAGGCCACTGCCCCCGAATTCTTCCGGGATCAGTGCGGAGAGCAGACCGAGATCGGTCAGCGCCTGGACGAATTCCCCCGGATAGGCACGTTCACGGTCCTTTGCCCGCCAGTATTCCCCCGGAAAATCGTTGCACACGCGCTCGACGGTGTCGCGCAACTGGGTGACGGTTTCGGAATGGTCGATATGCTGCATGGAGTTGCCGCCGTGAATATGAGTGGAATGGCCCGTCGCCGCATCCCTGAGCCGGAAGCGGCCTCGAATCCTAACAAAACGCTCCAGGGCCGCGTAGCCGCCGATTCGGATGGAGGCACCGCTCCCGATAGGACTTTCAGCTAGAAGCGATCGCAAAATTCGTCCGGCCGCCGTCTGCGGGATCGCGCCAGCCGACGCGCCTACGGTGAGCGCGGGACGCCGTCCGGCGTCATCAGCCGCTGCACGCAGGCTTCGAGGATGCGCACGGTGGCCGCGACGGCCGGCGTTTGCGGCCGGTCGCTGGCCATCGCGACATAGATCGTGCGGTTGATGTCGGGATCGACGATCGGGACGGCGCGCAGCTCGCCGCGCTCGACCTCGTCGCGCACCGCGGCCAGTGGCAGGATGGTGCAGCCGACGCCATGGCGCACGAGCAGCTTCATCTGCGACATCGCGTCGAGTTCGACCGGGATGTTCAACGTGATCCGGCGCTCGCGGGCGAGGCGGTCGATCATGTCGCGCAGACCGTGCTGGCGGCCCGGCAGGATCAGCGGCAGGCCGTCGATGTCAGCGAAATTCAGCGTCTCGCCCATCTGCGTGCCGGGCGGCGCGATCAGGTACAGGCGCTCGGTATAGAGTTCGGTGGTGACGATGCCCGGCGCGCGCTGGGCCCCGTAGACGAGGCCCAGATCGACGACGCCGGCCTGCAGCCAGTCGAGCACGTAGCCGCTCATGCCCTCGGCGACGCGCAAGGCGACCTTCGGCAGCGCCTGCTGCATGCGCAGGATCAGCGGCACCGCGAGCATCGCGCTGACGCTCGGTGGCGCGCCGAGGGTGACGTTGCCCTGCGGCGTCGCGCTCTGTTCGCGCAGTGCCCGTTGCGCTTCCTCGACCTGGGCGAGAATCGCGCGTGCGCGCTGCAGAAAATCCTGTCCCGCCTCGGTCGGCACGACCCCGCGCCCGGTACGCAACAGCAGTTGCACGCCGAGTTCGGCCTCGAGATTGCGCATGTGCTGGGACAGCGCCGACTGCGCGACGAACAGGCTGTCGGACGCCTTGACCATCGAACCGTGATCGACGATGGCGACGAAATAGCGGAGATGGCGAAAGTTCATGGCGGCACTCGCGAAGACGCCATGGTAGCGCAGGGCAGGGCGGGTGTCCGGCGCCGGGGCAAGCGCGGTGCGCTCGAATGTTCCGGGGATTGCCACCGGGAACACCGACGAAGATGAGAGTGGCGTGGTGCCACGTCGCGGTGTTTGGAGCAGCGGCCGAGTTCGTAGCCCGGGTGGAGCGCGTAGCGCGTAACCCGGGATTTTCAACGCACCGACAGCTTCAAGCGCGGGTTGCGCGCTGCGCTCCACCCGGGCTGAATGGATGGCGGTACGCGTGGTGGATCAATCCGAACCCGACCTCCTCTGTGTTCTTGGTGTTCGGTGGCAAAAACAGGCATCCGCGGGGGCGCGCCAGACGGGAAAACCGGGCGCCTGCGGCGCCCGGTCTGCTCGCTCACTTGTTGGCGGCGACGATCTTGTCGAGGACGGGGTACAGATAGCGGTTGAAGACGTCCGGGTTCTCGCTCATCGGGAAGTGACCGATCTCTTCCATGATGATGCACTCGGAGTTCTTCGTGTTGCGCGCCGCTTCTTCGGTCATTTCGGGCGTGCAGGCGAAGTCGTAGACGCCGGTCATGTAGTAGATCGGCACCTTGCCCGAGAGCTGCTGGGTCTTGCCCCGGAAGTCGTGGTTGTAGCTGTAGAAGTAGAGATCGCCCTTGAAGATGCCCGGGCCGCCCTGCGAGTAATACCACCAGGTCTCCCAGCGGTACTTGTCCGGGCTCTGTGGAGCCATCAGGCCGAACACGGAGGTCGCGCAGACTTCGCCGCCGTGGATGTGCGCATGGCGCAGCCAGTCGAGGTGCCAGCCCGGCGACCACTCGCAGGCTTCGACCGCGATCAGCGCGCGCACGTCGTTCTCGTAGTCCTTCGCGAGATGGAGGCAGATGTTGCCGCCCATCGAGCTGCCCATGATCACCGGCCGATCGAGCCCCAGCGCCTTGCTGAACGCCATCACGATGCCGCTGTAGAACGTGGAGGTCAGCTTGTATTCCTCGTTCTCCTTGTACCAGTCATACGGTGGAATCGACTTGCCGTGGCGCGGGAGATCGACCGCGATCGTGCGGAAGTGCTTGCCGATGCGTTCGTCGCACAACTGATGCCGCCACTCGCGGCCGTCGGTGCCCGCGGTGTGCAGACAGATCATCGGGATCCCGTTCGGGTTGCCCGCTTCCTCGAAATACATGCGGTACTCGGTGCCTTCGTAGGTCACCCACACGTACCGGCCAACGATAGGTTCAATCTTTGACACTGACGTTCTCCCGTAATGCGTTGACGCGTTCAGACTTCGCGCATGCGATCGAAAGCCCAGAACAGCGCGCGCATGTTCTGCCACAGCACCTTTTGATCGCCTTCCATCTTCAGGCGGCCATGCAGCGGGTGCGCCATCGCCCAGATGTCGTTGTACATCGGCGGCGGAACCTTCTCGCAGAACTTTTGCCAGCTTTCCGCCGGCGCCCGCAGCGCGAGCTGGTAGCACGTTTCCGGACCGAGCTGGTCGGTGAACTTCTCGATCTTGCCGTTCTTGAAATGCACGACGACATCGTCGTCGCCAAAGCCGAGCAGGATGTCGGCGGTCAGGTGTTTGCCGATCCAGCTCATCGGGCCGTTGGCATTGACCGCGTCCTGCCAGCGTTTCATCCAGGACGTATCGAACATGGTGGGACCTCCGCTGAATTGAGGGATTCTCGGTGCATCAGCGGCGGCAGTAGACGCCCGCGATCCCACCCTGTCAAGGCGCGGATTCCGACGTCGAGGGTGGTCTGCGAACGGCCATCGCACAAACGGAACAGGCCCTTCTGCTAATACGATAAGTGACGGATTTACGAGGCTCTCGTCCATGATTTCACCTTGCCAAGCGCGACCGGCAATGAGCAGAATGCGGCAGCCGCGCGACCATCGGTCGCCGTCGGTGGCAAGGCGCCCAGGCGCACCCGTCCAAGACCCGCACGGCAGGCCGGGGTCCGCGCATCGCGGACGCGCTCCCGCCGCACCCGGGCCGGATACCATCCATCACCAGAGGGGACATCACTCATGTCGTTTCTTGCCAACTCCGCGTTCCAGCGGCGTTTCGTCAAGGCACTGAACGCGAATGCGGAGTTCGTCACGCAGACTGCGTGGTTCGACGGTTCGGTGCTGCTGGAAGTCGACGACGACCGGCTGTGGCTCAAGATCTATCGCGGCAAGGTCATCGATCAGGACACGACCGTGCCGCCGTTCGGCTACACCTTTAAGTTCAGCGGCACCGAGGCCGGCTGGAAACTCCTGCTGTCGGGCAAGCGGCGCTGGGCCGATCTGACATTCCCGGGGAAGCGCTACTTCGACGACGACCCGAAACTCAGACGGGTAGGAGAAATGGAAGTCGTGATCGCGACCGAGGGCAACAGGCTCGAGGCGATGCGCATGACCGAGGCGATGTTCGTGCTCGCCTATACCCTCAAAGACGCGGCCAATGCCCGCTAACGCAGACCGGAGTCACACGCTCATGGCAACGCCAGAAGACATTCGCGGCAACTACGTCAAGGTCAAGGGCACGCGCACGTTCTACGACGACATCGGGGAAGGCCAGCCGATCGTATGCGTGCACACCGCGGGCGCGAACTCGCTCGAATACCAGTACATCCTGCCGATGTTCGCCGAGCAGGGCTTCCACGCCTATGCGCTGGACCTGCCGGGTCATTCCCGGTCGTACCCGGTGAACTGGCAGCAACACCGCACGATTCACGAACACGCCGAGTTCGTCCACGCCTTCATCAAGACTCTGAGGCTGAAGAATCCGGTGCTGATCGGTTGTTCGATCGGCGGCGACATCACGCTCGACTACGCGGCATATCACTGGCGCGAACTCGCCGCCGGCGTGCCGATGGAGGGTCTCGGCCGTTCGCCGACCTTCCCGTTGCCGTCGTCGATGGTGCACCCGGCATGGGCGCCGGGCTGGCAGGACATGATGGAGCGCGCCGCGATCGAATCGCTGAATCGCAATTGCAGTGCCGCGCAGATCGAGGAACTGCGCTGGCAGCATCGCAATGCGCAGGTCAGCGCCGTCGGCGACCTCGAAGGCTGGGCCCGGCACGACGTGCTTGCGAAGCTGAAGAACGTCGGCTGCCCGATGCTCGTCGTCCGCGGCGAGGACGATTTCTGGCTGCCGCGCGAGCTCGCCGAGGAAACGGCGAAGGCGATCAAGGGTGCCGAAATCAGGCACCTGAAGAACATCGGCCACTACCCGATGTTCGAGGACCCGAAACTGATCTGCAAGATAATCACGGACTTCTGCCGCCGGCACGGCGTGCTGTCCTGATCCCGGGCCCGGCGCCCGCGCGCCGGGCCTCCACTCAACCAAGGTAAGCAACGATGGATTACGGTTTTGTCTTTCCGGCGGCGATCCACATTCACAAGGACGTCGCCTTCGCCGAGCAGCACGGCTTCACGCACGCGTGGCTGTACGACTCGCAGATGCTGTTCAGCGATCCGTACGCGAGCATGGCGCTGTGCGCGATCAACACGACGAAGATCGCGCTCGGCACCGGTGTCACCAACCCGGAGTCGCGCATCGCGCCGGTGACCGCGAACTCGATTGCGACGGTCAACGAACTGGCGCCGGGTCGCACGATTCTCGGGATCGGCACCGGCAACACGGCACGCCGCACGCTCGGCATGCCGGCCGCGAAGCTGGACGTGATGCGTGAGCACATCCGGATCTGTCGCGACCTCTTCGAAGGCAAGACCACCGACTACACCGAAGGCGCGCGTCACCGCAAGATCCGCTTCCTGAACCCGGACGCGGACTGGTACAACATCAAGACGAAGATTCCGATCTACATCGCCGCGAGCGGTCCGAAGAGCCTCGAGATGGCGGGCGAGATGGCGGATGGTGTCATCCTCTTCGGCGCAGTCAGCCCGTCGCTGATCGAGTTCGTGATGGAGCACGTCTACGCCGGCGCCGAGCGGGTGGGTCGCAACCCGAAGGACGTCTATGCGCTCGTCATGACGGCTTTCCACCTGACCCAGCCGGGCGAAAAGCTCGAGACCTCCGAAGTGCGTCAGGCCGTCGGTCCGTTCGTCGCCTCGTCGACGAACATCTTCGCGCTGTCGAACCCGGATCCGCAGACGCTGCCGGCCGATCTGCGCGACGACATCGTCGCCTTCAAGGACATCTACAAGGTACCCGAAGGCCCGATCGAGACGCGTCACCTCAAGATGTATTCGGACTACCTGCTGGGCTTCAAGAAGGAGCACGAACCGGTGGTGACCGAGAAAATCATCCGCGCGACGACGCTGACGGGCACGGCCGACGAAGTCGTCGAGTCGATCCGCAACATGAAGAAAGCCGGCATTCACCAGGTCGCGATCCAGCCGATCATCGACAACCAGAAGACCGTCGAAGCCTTCTCGCGCGAGATCATGCCGCGGGTGAAGTAACCGGTTTGGAGCCTCGGTGCCTCGGATGTTCCTGACTTGCCACAGAGAACACCGAGGACACCGAGGGATTCACGGTTGATGACTCACGCGCCGCATTGGCGCGTCCATCATTTTCAGATCTCTGTGTTCGGTGGCAAACAAAAGGCCGCCGCAACTCAGCCCTTCGCCAGCTCCGCGAGCTGCTTGCCCCAGTTTTCGTAGGACCGCAGCGGGATCCAGTCGATCTGGGGCACGATGTGCGCGTAGCCGAGCTTCCAGATCGGCAGGCTGTGCACGATCGCGTCGAGGTCGTCACCGCTCTGGACTTCCATCACCGCGACGACTTCATACTTGCCGGCCACTTTCCAGATCGCCTTGATCGTGCCGGCGCGCCAGGCCTCGATCGCCGCGACCGATTCCTGTCGCCATACCTCGAAGAATTCCTTGTTCGTCGCACCTTCGGGCTTGGCGAGCTTGGCCCACATCATCACTTCCATCATTGCCTCCATCGAAAAAGTGTCGGTCGAAAACGGCGGGTATGCCGTCGGGGCCGCCAGCTTACTGCGTCGGCGCAGACGGTGGAACGCGCGCGAGGGGCGGCATCGTGGCACACGCGGCGAGCAGACGTGCATGCACGGCCGCGCGTTCGTGATCGGGATCCGGCACGGACGGCAGCGCGCGCAGCCGCGCGATGCAGGCAGCCGGAAAACGCAGATGATGTGCACCGGCGACGACGAGTCCGAGGTACCAGTCGAAGATGGCGAGCCCGCTCGCGCGCGCATCGGCGCGGGCCACATAGGTGCTCGCGGTGCCAACGCCGGGCATCTCGACTTCCAGCGTGTCGTAGCCGGTGCCGCGACCCTCGATCACGTCGAGTCGCGCCTTGTCCGCCGGTGTCAGTGCGTAGAGCGCACCGTGGAGCATGTCGTCGGCCTGGACAATCGAGCACTTGCCGGAGCCGTCTCGCCCGCGCTTGTCGAACACGCGTGTCCAGCCGGGCAGGCTCGCCGTGCCGAGCAACCGCGGATCCGCGAGCCGCTCGGCCATGCGCAACGGATGCAGGTTCGAGCCATAGGCGAAATAGAGGACGGTATGCATCTTTCCCATGATCGTCGGCGTGCACTGTTCGCGATGTGCGCATTGTCCCCGATATGAGGGTAGGGTAGCGCTGGTGTTCGCTTGACCTCGTTGCGACCGGGGGCTTGAATAACCCGGCCGATGGCGAACGCTGCACCTTCCGGAGTTTCGCGGCATGCTGCCGGGATCCGCCGCGCCGGCGCGTCCGGATCCCTTACATCGCTGGCCTGTCTGCGTCGGGCCGGAGGAACGAGACACCATGAATCCAGATCCCAGGGAGCACCCGCATCCGGACGATGTCGCCGCCTGGCGACGCGCCCACGTGCCTCTCTACAACGCCAATCCGCTCAAGCTCGGCATCTTCGGCACCAACTGCAGCAACGGCTGCACGATCACGCACGCCGAGACGACGTTCGTGCCGACCTACGAGCACAACGTGAAGATCGCGAAGCTCGCCGACGAGCTCGGCTTCGAGATGCTCGTGCCGGTCGGGCGCTGGAAACATTTCGGTGGCACCACGCAGTTCAATGCGAACAACATGGAGGTCTTTACCTGGGCCACGGCACTCGCCTGCAACACGCAACGGATCATGACGTTCGCGACGTCGCATGTGCCGACGGTGCATCCGCTGTTCGCGGCGAAGCAGGCCGCGACGATCGACAACATCTCGCACGGCCGTTTCGGCCTCAACGTCGTCTGTGGCTGGTTCCGGCCGGAAATCGAAATGTTCGGCGTCGAACAGCTCGCGCACGACGTGCGTTACGGCATGGCCGAAGAATGGCTCACCGTGATGAAGCGCGCGTGGACGGAGCAGGATTTCGACCACGAAGGCGGGTACTACCGCGTCAAGGGCGGCTTCCTGCTGCCGAAGCCCGTGCAGCAGCCGTACCCGGTGCTGATCAACGCCGGCAATTCCGAGGAAGGCCGGGACTTCTCGGCCCGCAACGTCGACTTCAACTTCGTGACGATGGCGACCAGGGACCAGGCGAGCGGCATGGTCGCAGACATCAGGCAGCGCGCGCGCGGCTATGGCCGGACCTGCGGCGTGATGAGCTACGGTCTCGTCTGCTGCCGCGACACCGAGGCCGAGGCGCGGGCGCTGTACGACCGCATCGTCGCCGGCGGCGACTGGGAGGCCGTGCACAACATCATGAACCTGCTTGGTATCGAGAGCAGTTCGTTCAACGAGCAGATCAGGCACTTCGGCGAACGCTTCATCGCCGGGTGGGGTGGCTACCCGCTGGTCGGCACACCCGAGCAGGTCGTCGCGATGATGGTCGAGCTCCACGGGCTCGGTATCGAAGGCTTCATCCTGTCCTGGCTCGATTATTACGAAGAGCTGAAATACTTCGGCGAGAAAGTCCTGCCGTTGATGAAGCAGGCGGGCCTGCGTGTTTGAACCGTCGCGGTCTTGCCTTCCTCATAAGCTGCACTTGCCACCGGGAACACCGAGAAGAAAGAGACCGTTTGGGCCTGCGCTTGCGTGACGCGATCACGACACCCGGCGCCGAGACCGGGGCGGCTGCGATCAATTTCCGCCCTCGGTGTTCTCTGTGGCAAAAGCAGTCTGTCACCAGAAATGGCTACCACAGGCGGCGGGCCTTGGGCCCGCCGCGCATGGCGCGTACTCAGAGCTGCAGCGACTTCACTTCCAGGAATTCCTCGAGGCCGAATTTGCCGGCTTCGCGACCGAGGCCGGACTGCTTGTAGCCGCCGAACGGCGCGAGTGGGTTGTAACGGCCGCCGTTGACGGAAATCTGTCCGGTGCGAATCCGCTTCGCGACCTCGATACCGTGCTCCTTGGTGCCGGCCCACACGTTGCCGCCGAGTCCGTAGATCGTGTCGTTGGCGATGCGGACCGCGTCCTGCTCATCGTCGAACGGGATGATCGTCAGCACCGGTCCGAAAATCTCCTCGCGGGCGATCGTCATGTCGTTGTTCACGTCGGCGAACACGGTCGGCTTGACGTAGTAGCCCTTGTCGAGACCTTCCGGCTTCTCCGGACCGCCGGTCACCAGGCGTGCGCCTTCCGCGATCCCCTTCTCGATGTAGCCGACGACGCGATCGCGCTGTACCGCCGAGATCAGCGGCCCGAGCTTGACGTCGCCATTGATCGGATCGCCGACGGTGAAGCTCTCCGCGGCCGCCTTCGCGAGCTTGACGACTTCCTCGTATTTCGACTTCGGTGCGAGCATGCGCGTCGGCGCGATGCAGGCCTGGCCAGAGTTCAGATAGCACTCGTTGACGCCGGCCTTCACGGCCTTCTCGAGATCGGCATCCTCGAGGATTACGTGCGGCGACTTGCCGCCGAGTTCCAGTGCAACGCGCTTGACGGTCTGTGCGGCGACTTCGGCGACGCGACGACCGGCGCGGGTCGACCCGGTGAAAGACACCATGTCGACGTCCGGATGCGCGGCGAGCGCCTCGCCGACGACCGGACCGAAGCCCGTGACGAGATTGAACACGCCCGGCGGCAGGCCGATCTCGTGCAGCACCTCGGCGAGGATGAAGGCCGTCGTCGGCGCGACTTCGCTCGGCTTCAGCACGACGGTGCAGCCCGCGGCCAGTGCGGGCGCGACCTTCAGCATGATCTGGTTGATCGGGAAGTTCCACGGCGTGATCGCGGCGACGACGCCGATCGGCTCGCGCACGACCAGCGAAGATCCGATCTGCTCTTCGAACGCATACGTCTTCAGCAACTCGGCGTAGGTCTTCGCCGCGCCGATCGGCAGGCTGGCCTGAATCGCATTCGCCATCTTGAACGGCATGCCGACTTCGGTCGCGATCGCGAGCGCGACGTCCTTCTTGCGCGCTTCCATGCCGGCGGCGATCTTCTCGAGCACCGCGGCACGTTCGGCGATGGACGTCCGGGACCACGTGTCGAACGCGGCGCGGGCAGCGGCGACCGCACGGTCGGCATCTTCCTTCACGCCTTCCGGAATGCGCGTGACGACTTCTTCGGTCGACGCGCAGGTCGCGTCGATCATGCCTTTGCCGACCGGCGCCACCCAGGCGCCGTTGATGTAGAGTTTGTCGTAGACCTTCATGGGAGCTCCATGCCTGAGGGGCGTTGGGGGACGGCGGGCGGTCGCGGAATGCGGCGTCCGTGAGAACAGTTGATTCTAGGCGTTCGGCCCTCCGGCGCAAACCGGTGAGCCCGCGACGTAGGACGAACGGACGGCGGCGGAGATCCCGGCGATGAAGCGGAGCCTTTTTCTTGCGCATGATGATCCGGCGTCCGGGGCACCGGCGCGCCTGCGCGCGCTGCGCACGGTCCGTTTGCGCGTCGACGTCTGAACGTTCCGCCCGGGAAACCTCCGGATGTCCCCACCCCCCGTCGCGCCTGCCGAGCTTTCGCGCGTGGCCCTCGACGAGGACGCGCTGTACGCGCGCGTGACCTGGCGCTTCGTCCCGTTCCTCTTCGTCTGCTATGTCGCGGCCTATCTCGATCGCGTCAATGTCGGGTTCGCGAAGCTGACGATGGCCGTCGATCTCCGCTTCAGCGATACCGTGTACGGACTCGGCGCCGGCATTTTCTTTCTCGGCTACTTCCTGTTCGAAGTGCCGAGCAATCTGCTGCTGTACCGGATCGGCGCCAGGCGTGCACTCGCGCGGATCATGATCTCCTGGGGCCTGCTGTCGGCGGCGATGATGTTCGTCGACTCACCGACGAGCTTCTACGTGCTGCGCTTCCTGCTCGGCGTCGCCGAGGCCGGGTTCTTTCCGGGTGTCGTGCTCTATCTGACGTGGTGGTATCCGGCCGCGCGCCGTGGTCGCGTCACTGCGCTGTTCGTCACCGCCGTCGCGGTGTCGGGCGTGATCGGTAATCCGCTGTCCGGCTGGATCATGCAGACGCTGGATGGCCGCCAGGGCTGGCACGGCTGGCAGTGGTTGTTCCTGCTCGAAGGGCTGCCGGCCGTCGCGCTCGGTGTCGCCGCCCTCTGGTGGCTCGACGACAGCAGCGCGGACGCACGCTGGCTGAGCGACGACGAAAAGCGCGTGCTGGCCGCCAATCTCGCGACCGACGAAGCGCACAAGACGCAACTGACGGCGCTCGCGGGTCTGCGCGATCGGCGCGTGTGGCTGCTCGCCGCGATCTACTTCTGCCTCGTCAGCGGGCTCTATGGTGTCAATTTCTGGTTGCCGACGATCATCGAGGGACTGGGGATAGAGGACATCATCACCATCGGCCTGGTCGGCGCACTGCCGTGGGCCGCCGCGGCGCTGGTGATGCCGATGGTCGGCCTCAGTGCCGATCGGCGCCGCGAGCGCCGCTATCACGTCGCGATCCCGGCCGTGATCGGAGCCGTTGGCCTCGCCGCGTCGGTCCCGCTCGCCGGCGAGCCTGCCGCCGCGGTGTTCGCGCTGTCGCTCGGTACCTGCGGTCTGCTGTCGGCGATCCCGCTGACATGGAGCCTCGCCACCGCGTTTCTCGGCGGCGCCGCCGCGGCGAGCGGCATCGCGCTGATCAATTCCTTCGGCAATCTGTCCGGCTTCGCGATGCCATACCTGATCGGCTATCTGCGCGAGACCACCGGCAGCACCGATCCCGGCCTCTACACGCTGGCCGGCTTCCTCACGCTCGGTGCATGGCTGGTATTGACCAAGGTGCCGGCGACGCTAACCGGGCGCTGAATGGCAGGCGCCGGCGTTCAAGCCTCTTTCACGGCAATCTATGGCCTGAATGAATCTGAATTTAGCTACGGAGGGCACGGAGAAAGATAAGGGATTGATGGGGAGCCTCCGTCACGTCTGCGCCCATCGTTGCATTGGCGTTACGGGGCTCGCGATTCAATCAAACGATTTCTCCGAGCCCTCCGTGCCTGGATTCATTTGGCGCATGAACATGTACCGAAGCCCGGATTCCGCAGCGCTGTTTCCGGGCTACGCGAAGGTCACGGCGGCGTCGCGTTGGTGGCGACGCAGTTGCGGCCGAGTTTCTTCGCCCGGTAGAGCGCGGCATCGGCGCGCTGCATCAGGCCGCGCGGCGAATGACATTCGCTGCGCTCGGCAGCGCCGATCGACACCGTCGCCGGGATCGGCCCCAGCGAGGTCGCGATCGGGTTCTCGCCGAGGTTGACGCGGAACTGCTCGGCGACGGTGAGCGCGTCGTCGAGCGCGGTGTCGGGCAGCAGCGCCGCGAATTCCTCGCCGCCGAAGCGCGCGACGATCCCGCGCGCGGACATCGCATTGCGCAGGCGAGACGCGAGGATGCGCAACACCTCGTCGCCGACGAGATGGCCGTGCGTGTCGTTGACGCGCTTGAACAGATCGAGATCGATCATCAGAAAAGACAGGGGTTTTCCATCGCGCGTGCTGCGGCGGTATTCGCGCCCCAGCACCTCGTCGAGCCAGCGCCGGTTGTAGAGCCCGGTCAGCGGATCGAGACGCGCCGCGCGCGCATAGTGACGCTGCGCCTGCAGGCTGTCACGCAACCGGTCGTTGGTCACGCGCAGGCGCCCGGACAGCACCTCGAGCAGATTGACCGCAAAGCGGTGATGGCTGCGGATCAGCGACCACAGTGCCTCGTCGGGGATCGCAAGGAGCTGCGTATGCTCGAGGGCGACGACATTCGCCGAGACGTTGAGCTGGCTCAGGATCGACAGCTCGCCGAAGCAGGCGCCTTCCTCGAGCGTCAGCAGCGGGATGCCTTCGTGACCCTCGAGCGCGACGCGTACGCGTCCGCTGACGATCTGGTAGACGGTGCGGTTCGCATCGCCTTCCTCGAGCACCAGTTCGCCGGGCTCGACATCGAGCAGCGGGCAGCCCGCGAGCAACGGGGCGAGACTCGCGAACTCGATGCCGGCGAACAGATCGAGATGCGCATAGCGCGCCGCCAGCAACTGGGTGCTGACATTGTCGGGCAGGACTCGATGGTGCGGCATCGACGCGCGCGGCGTTCAGGCCGGCACCGCTGTTCCGCGCGGCTCGTCGAGGCCGAGGTTGTCCATCAGTGCGTCGAGATCGCTCTGCGACAGCGGCGGCGGTGCGTCGGCCAGCGCCGGATCGTCGTCGCTGTCGAGATCGATGACGTTCTGTGCGAAGCCGAAGGCATCGTCGTCGACAGCGGCGGTGGCCGGTGCGTCGTCCTCGACCAGGTGCGCGCGCAGTGGCGCGTCGGCGAGTTCGGTGATGTCGTCCATGCTGAGGAGTTCGTCGTCGGGCACATCGCCGAGCGGAGGCGGCCCGGTCGGCGCGAATTCCTCGTCAGCGAGCGTAACGTCCTGCACCGGCGCGGCCGCGTCACCATCCACCCGGATCATCGGCTCGGTCTTGCCTCGCAGGAACGCGGCGCTGTATTCGCTCATCAGATCATCGAGCACCTGCTTCGTCTCGGCGAGCTGGTTCGTCAGCGCGAGGTTCTGCGTCTGCAGCGCCGCGACGGCGCTTTCGTCGACGAGCTTCTGCGGCGTGAGCCGCAACCATGGCGCGACCAGCCGCGTCACTTCCGCCGGCACGTCGGCGAGCGTCTTGCCGCCGCGCCCGAGATGCACGCCGATCAGCGCGTTGTAGAACGCGTGTTCGCGCTCGATGAAGTCCGACACCACCTGTTCGGCCTTGTCGGCATCGAAGCGGTAGGTTTCACGCAGTACGGCGAGCAGTGCTTCGCGGCGCGGCGCTTCGGCCTGTTCGACCGTCGACACCAGCGACGTGACGTTGTCGAGCGTCGTGGCCTGCCGGCGCTTGCCGCCGCGCAGTTGCACGCAGGCCAGCGCGATCGCGAGCAGCGCGAATTCGACGCAAAGGAAGAGCAGGGCGGCTTCCAGCGTACTCACAACGACACGCCTTTCGTCGGCAGTTCGCGCCGGCGGAACACGAACCACAGCGGTCCGAGCACCGCGCCGAAGGCCAGATTGCCGCCGCCGACGATCGCCGCGACCTTGCCCCACGACACGGCCGGCACCGTCGGCACCGGCTGCGCCGGTGGCACCAAGGGCGGAGGCGGCGGGGCGTCGACGGCGACCTCGAACGGCGCCGGCGCGATGCGCAGCGCACGGCCGGACAGCGTGTTGAGCGTGACTTTCGGTGCGACCCGCCAGGTACCGCCGACGCTCACGGGCAGATCGACGATGACCTTGCCGTCGGCGAGCGGCGGCACGTCGGCGATCCGCTGCACGTCGTCCGGGCCCGTCGCCAGCACGTAACCGCCGAGGCTCGCCGGCTCGACGAGCTTCGGATTGACTGCGATCCCGAGCCGGATGCGCGCGCCGTCGCTACCGGCGGCCGGCTTGCCGACGGCCTTGAAGGCCACCGGCGAGTGATGGAGGCGCAGGCGGCGCCGGGTCTCGCGTTCGAAGGTCGCGCTTTCCACCCGCACGATCAGCTCGTAGGGGCCTGGCGGCAGCTCGGCATCCAGCGCGCCGCTGAAGGCATGGAGGGTCGGATCGAGCGGCAGGTCGCGCAGATCACCGGCGCCGTCGTTGCCGACGACGGCGACGCTCGCCCGCGCGAGCGCGAGGAAGTCGTCACGTTCGATCGGGCGGCCCCGTTCGAGCAGACGCGCCGCGAGCGGCAGCGCCTCGCCGGGCAGGAGGCTGGTCGGCACGTCGCCGAGACCGAGATCGAGATCGGTGACGACCAGCGCACGGTTGTCGGGATCCTGGGTGCCGGTGAAATGCCAGTCGCCCGGCGCCGGCGTTTCGATCGTCACGAGATCGTAACCGGCCTCGCTCTGCCAGCGGCTGTGGCTGCCGGGCGCCGCTGCGTTGAGTTTGATACCGTCGGGACCGGTCACGCTCAGCGGAGCCGTCTCGGTGGGGTTGCGGAACACCAGCAAGGTCAGTTCGCGCACGCTCGCATCGACGCGGAAGGTGTTGCCCTTCAGCGGCAGCGAGTCCGGCGTGGCGGCCTGTTCGAAGAGATGGAGAAACGCGCGCTGCAGGGCGGCTGCGGTCGGCGCGTCTTCGCGCCAGCCGCCGGTGGCCGTCGCGAGCGCATCGAGCAGTGCACGATCGACGTCCTGCGACAGCGCGACGGCATGCACCTGCGCGCCCTTGGTCTTGAGTTCGGCCAGCAGATCGCCGAGCACCCGGGTGCGCGACGCGGCGCTCTGCGCGGGATCGCTTGCGACGTCGACGACGCCATCGGTCAGCAGCACGAGGTGGCGGCCCACGGCATCGCCGGCAGTGATCGGCGACCAGTCGGCGCTCGCCGCGGCGAGCGCAGCCTCGATGTTGGTGTAGAGGCCGTTCGAATGGATGCGCGTCGCACGCTCGCGCGCGAGCGTCTTCCACGCCGCATCGATCGGACCCGGCGGCAGCAGGGGAGTCGCCGTGGTGTCGAACAGCCATACGCCGGCCGTCGCGTCGGCCGGCAGCAGCCCGGCGAGCAGTTTGAGCGCAGGTACGCGGAGATTCCCGGGATCGGTCTTCTTCATGCTGCCCGAGACGTCGATCAGGATCCGCACGTCCGGCCCGGGCGTCGCGGCCTGCAGCGCGGGCGCGATACCGCACAGTGCGCCCAGCAGCCACGCCGCCAGCAGCGCGCGGAGTCCGGGAAGCGTGACGGCGTGCGGGTTCGAAGGCATGGCCCTGTGGCGGCAGGTCGGTCGCCGGGCTTTAGGGCGGGCGCGAACCGGGAGCCTCCCCGCGCTTATTCAGACGGCGCGCGGAGCACGCCCCGCTTGCCGCCGTCGGCGTCGGCCTGCACGATTGCGCCGGTCGCCGCATCCGCGTCCCTGCCGGAAGTCTTCGATGATCACCACCTACAGTCTCGTCGACGGCCGGTTCCACTCGACCACCGGCTTCATTCCGAGCGATCGGCTCGGGACGACGGCCTGGGTCGACCTGCTCGATCCGACGCGGGACGAAGAACAGCACGTCGAAGGCCTGCTCGGTCTCGATCTGCCGACGCGCGAGGAAATGAAGGACATCGAGGACTCGCGCCGGCTCTATGCCGAGAACGGTGCGTTGTACCTGACCGCGACGGTGATGGTGCAGTCCGACTCGGAGTATCCGCGCGCCGACGACTTCACGTTCGTACTGACGCGCCGCTGTCTGGTCACCGTACGCTACGCATCCCCCAAGGCCGTGCGCCTGTTCGCCGGGCGTGCCGAGAAGGATCCGACGCTGTGCGATGGTCCGGAGCACGCGCTGCTCGGGCTCGTCGACACGCTGATCGAACGCGTCGGCGACAACATCGCCGCGGTCAGCGACGACCTCGACGGCATGGTCCACGCCGTCCTCGCGCCGGATGTCCAGTCACGGCGCCGACGCCTCGACTACGCCCAGATGCTGCGTCAGCTCGAACGCGATCAGATCCTCGTCGCCAAGGCACGCGTGAGCCTGAACAGTCTCAATCGTCTGTTGGTCTTTCTCGGTCAACCCGAACTGCGCTACGAACTGCACACCTCGACGCTCGTGCGCGCGACGATGCTGGCGCGCGACATCGAGTCGCTGGTCGATCACACGCATTTTCTCGGCACCAGCATCAGCTTCGAGCTTGCCGCGATCCTCGGCATGATCAACATCGAGCAGAATGGAATCATCAAGATCTTCTCGGTCGCCGCGGTCGTGTTCATGCCGCCGACGCTGGTCGCGAGCCTCTACGGCATGAACTTCGACTTCATGCCCGAGCTGCACCAGCACTGGGGCTATCCCGTCGCGCTGGGCCTGATGTTCGCGTCGGCGGTGCTGACCTATCTCTTCTTCAAGCGTCGCGGCTGGTTGTGAATCCGTCGTCCGCGGCGGCAGCGACGCCCAAGCGTAGGAGCGTGACATTGATCAGGAGATCGACCATGCGCCACGTCCATGCAGCGGTGCGAGGCCGGGTTCGGCCACGACATCGCGGCTGCGCATTCGCCGCGCTGCTGTGCCTGATGATCACGAGCATCGGCGGGCGCGCCGCACCGCCGTTGCGCGCAGACGAGGTGCCCGCGCCGCTCGCCCCGTGGTGGTCCTGGGTGCTCTACGGCGAAACCGATCCCGACTGTCCATACCTCGTCGCCAACGAGGCGCGACAATGCGCCTGGCCGGGGCGGCTCGGGATCGACGTCGTCGACGGCGGCGCGTCGTTCGCGCTCGACGTCGCGATCCGGGCCGACACCGATCTCGCCCTGCCGGGTCGTGACGGCCAGTGGCCGCAGGACGTGCGCGCCGATGACACGCCGCTCGTCGTCACTGCGCGTGACGGCGTGCCGAGCGTGCGGCTCGCCACCGGTACCTACCGCATCACCGGCCGTTACACGTGGGCGACACGGCCGGACACGCTGCAGGTGCCGGTCGACTACGGACTCGTCGATCTGCGCATCGACGGCGTCGACGTGACAGCTCCGCAGCGCGCGCCGGGCGGCGAACTGTGGCTGCAGACGCCGGCGGCAACGGGCGCCGACGCCGAGGTCGACGCGTTGACGTTCCATGTCTATCGCCGGATCGTCGACGAGATTCCCGTCCAGGTCGAAACCTGGATCGATCTCGATGTCGCCGGCACGCCGCGCGAAATCGTGCTCGACGGTGCGCTGCTCGCCGAGGGCGCGCCGATGCGGCTCGACGCGCCGTTGCCGGCGCGGCTCGACGCTGCTGGCCGGCTGCTCCTCCAGGTGCGTCCGGGACACTGGTCGATACGTGTCACCGCGCGTCAGCCCGGTCCAGTGTCGCGGCTCGGGCGCCCGGCGGTCGACGGCGCGTGGCCCGCGGACGAGATCTGGGTGTTCGACGCGCGGCCGGCGCTGCGCGTCGTCGACGTGCAGGGCGGGGAAGCGATCGATCCGCGTCAGACCGGGCTGCCGGCGGCCTGGCATGCACTGCCCGCGTTCCGGATCGCCGCCGGCGGCGCGCTCGAGTTCGTCGAGCAGCGACGGGGCGATCCCGCACCCGCCCCGAACCGGCTGTCACTCACGCGTGAACTGTGGCTCGACTTCGACGGCGACGGCTTCAGCGTGCGTGACACCATCGCCGGTGAACTGACCCGCGGCTGGCGGCTCGACGCTGCTGCCGGTCTCGTGCCGGGCCGCGTGCTGTTGAACGGGGAGCCGCAGTTCATCACCGCCTTCGACGGCCGCCACGGCGTCGAAGTGCGGCGCGGTGCGGTCGATCTGCGTGCCGACTCGCGCATCGAGACCATCACGGCGTTGAATGCCGTCGGCTGGGCGCACGACTTCGACCGCGTGACGGCGACGCTGCATCTGCCGCCCGGCTGGCGGCTGTGGTCGACACGCGGCGTCGACGATGTCTCCGAGACCTGGCTCCAGCGCTGGACGCTGCTCGATCTCTTCGTCGTCTTCATCGTCGCGCTGGCCGTGTCGCGCCTGTGGTCGTGGCGTCTCGGTGCGCTGTGCGTCGTCGCCCTCGTGCTGTGCTGGCACGAGACGGGCGCGCCGCGTCATGTCTGGTTGCACGTGCTCGCGGCGATCGCGCTGGTGCGGGTGCTGCCGACGGGACGCTTGCGCACGCTCGCGACCGTGTACCGCAACGGTGCCTTGCTCGTGCTGATCGTGCTCGCGCTCGGCTTCACGATCGAGCAGGTCCGGCTCGCGCTCTACCCGCAACTTGAACTGCCGGCGGGCGTCGCTGCCGCTGGCCCCCCGTCGCTCGCGCTGCCTGCGCCTGCGCCGGAGATGATGCGGGAGAAATCGATGCTCGGCTCGGCGGCGTCGGTCACGGGCGCAATCGACGCACTCGAGGTCGGGCGTGGCAATCAGGCCGCAGGCCGACGCGTCCCCGACGTGCGTGCCACCTATGATCCCGCTGCCACTGTCCAGACCGGCCCTGGCCTGCCGGACTGGCAGTGGCGTGCGACGCACCTCGCGTGGAGCGGGCCGGTGACGGCGACGCAACCGCTCGAACTCGTGCTCTTGTCGCCACCCGTCAACTTCGCGCTTGCGATCCTGCGCGTGCTCGCGCTCGCGTCCCTGATCGGCCTGCTGTTGCGGCGGGTGCTGGCCGGCGCGTCCGCGCTGC
>JADZCB010000023.1 GCA_020851775.1 Gammaproteobacteria bacterium | reverse complement strand
GGCGACGGGCGTCTGAACGCGATCGACGCGACGACCGGCCAGGAAGTCTGGAGCGTGATGACGGTCGATCCGAAGCTCGCCTACTTCATCAACGGGGCGCCGCGGGTATTCAACGACAAGGTGATCATCGGCAACGGCGGCACCGAGTGGGGTGGACTGCGCGGCTACGTGACGGCCTACGATACCGCGACCGGCAAGCAGGTCTGGCGCTTCTACACCGTGCCGGGCAATCCGGCGGACGGATTCGAGGACGAGGCCCAGGCCATGGCCGCGAAGACCTGGCATGGCAAGTGGTGGGAGCACGGCGGCGGCGGCACGGTATGGAACGGGCTCACCTACGATCCGGAATTCAACCGCGTCTACATCGGCACCGGCAACGGCTCGCCATGGAATCAGAAGATCAGAAGTCCCGGCGGCGGTGACAATCTGTTCCTGTGCGCGGTCGTCGCCCTCGACGCCGATACCGGGAAATATGCCTGGCACTACCAGACCGTGCCCGGCGAGACCTGGGACTACAACTCGAACATGGACATGGTGCTCGCCGATCTCGAGATCGACGGCAAGCCGGTAAAGGCCATGTTGCACGCGCCGAAGAATGGGTTCTTCTACGTGATCGATCGCGCGACCGGCAAGCTGTTGTCGGCCGAGAAGATCGGCAAGGTGAGCTGGGCCACGCACGTCGATCTCGCGACGGGGCGGCCGGTCGAGAATCCGGACGCGCGCTATGGCGACGGTGAGGAGCTGGTATGGCCCGGGCCGCTCGGCGTGCACAACTGGCATGCGATGTCGTTCAATCCGAACACCGGGCTCGTCTACATCCCGAAGCACGATCTGCCGGCGAACTTCACCGACAAGACGATCAAGCAGCCGGAGGAGTGGAAGTCACCGAGCTTCGCGTTCGATCCGGGTGTCGATCTGCTGCGCGAGGATCTGCCGATCAAGATAGATGCGGCGAGCCTGCTCGCCTGGGATCCGGTCAAGCAGCAGAAGGTATGGGAGCAGAAGCTGCCGGGCACATGGAATGGCGGCACGTTGACGACGGCCGGCAATCTCGTCTTCCAGGGTCGTACCGACGGCAAGCTCGTCGCCTATCGCGCGACGGACGGCCTGCCGCTGTGGATGTTCGACATGGGTGTCGGCATCTCGGCACCGCCGATCACCTATGAAGTCGACGGCAGACAGTACGTCGCGCTGCTCGCCGGCTGGGGCGGTGCGGCCGCGTCGATGGTCGGCGCGATCACGGCGCAGCACGGCTGGCGCTACGGCCTGCATCCGCGCCGGCTCGTCGTGTTCGCCCTCGATGCGGACACGAAGCTGCCGAAAGCACCGCCACCGAGCTTCGCCGAGCCGCTGGTGCAGGAGGATTTCAAGGTCGATGAACTGCAGGCCGAGACGGGCAGCTTCCTGTTCTCGCGCAACTGCGCGAGCTGCCACGGCGGTGGCGCGGTCGCCGGCGGCTACGCGCCGGATCTCCGCGCCTCGCAGGCGCCGCTGTACCCGGAAGCCTTCAAGGAAATCGTCATCGGCGGCAGCCGCCGCCTGCAGGGCATGCCGCAGTTCAAGGAAATGTCCGACGCCGATCTGAATGCCATTCACCACTACATCAGGCGGCAGGCGAAAAAGGCAACGGCGGCGGCGATGACCGGGCAATAATCCGTGACTTCGTTTGGCGCTGTTTGAAAAGGGCCACCGAGAACGCCGAGAACACCGAGAACACCGAGAACACCGAGAAGAGAATCGATAAGCGAAGCGAGGCCTACGGCGTCGCGTCGATGACGCGCCTCCGTTCGCGAGACGCTTCAAGCAAAATTTCCTCGGTGTTCTCGGTGTTCTCGGTGGCAAAAAGACCTCGACGAGGCACGACATCCGGTAATGAGGCTGAAACAACGGAGACAGCAGCTATGGCCAAGTGGCAGGTGAAGCAGGACGGTGGCATCGTCACCGCGGAATGGGTCAATCCGCCGATGAACTACATGACGGCGGAGGGCATGCGGGAACTGGCCGGGCACATCGAGGCCTGGCGCGACACCTCGGTACGGGTCGTCGTCCTCACCGGCGGCGTGAAGGATCGCTTCATCACGCATTACAGCGTCGAGGAACTGGTGACGAGCGCGCGCGACCGTGCGTTGATGATGAACGTCGGACGCTCGTGGCTGCATCAGCACAACGCGACACTGACGAACCTGCGCGATCTGCCGAAGCCGGTGATCGCCGCGATGAGCGGCAGCACGATGGGTGGTGGCTTCGAGACCTCGCTGTCCTGCGACATCCGGATCGCGCAGAGGGGCGATTTCCGTTACGGCCTGCCGGAAGTCACGCTCGGCATCCTACCCGGCGGCTGCGGCACGCAAAGGCTGTCGCGTCTGCTCGGCGCCGGCAAGGCGATCGACTTCATCCTGCGCGGCCGGATCTGCAAGCCGGAGGAAGCCCTCGCGCTCGGTCTCGTGCACGAACTCGCCGACGACGCGCGGGCACGGGCGCTCGAGATCGCGAAAGAACTCTGCACGCTGTCGCCGGTCGCGATCGCGGAAACCAAGCGCGCGGTCTACGAAGGATCCGAAGTACACCTGCAGGGGGGGCTGGAAATCGAAGGCGACGCCTTCATCCACACGATGCTGACCGACGAAGCCGTCGCAATCATGCAGGAATACGTCGACACGCCGCTCGAACAGCGGATTGCATGGCTCGAGCGCAAGCGCGGGTTGTGGCATCCGCGCTGAGCGGACGCCGGGAAGGCGGCGGCGCGCAATCAGTGACGCGGCCCGAGCGGGTCCCTCTCGTGGAGTCGTTCGTTCGCGCCGGCTTCCTGCCTCAGCCCGTTGCCGGCGCCTTCACTTCCGCTTCGAGCATCCCGGCGAGCGCGTCGGGCAGCTTCAGCGCGCGTTTCAGTTCCTGCAGATACGCCTGCTCCGCCCAGTGATCGACGTCGAGAGCGAGCAGCGATGCGGCGTAGATCTCGGCCGCTTCGGCTTCCGATTGCGCAAGGGCTGCGATGCGATGGGGATCAGCCGGGGCGTTGAACTCGGCCATCACGTAATCGAATTCGGTGGCGCCGAGTCCGGCGTCGCGCAGGCGCTCGCCTATCCGCGCGCGCTCGATGTCGTCGAGCATGCCGTCGGCGCGCGCCGCGGAGATCATCGCCTGCACGACGATCGATGCGTCGCGCTCGAGCTGCGGCAGTGCGCGCGGCGCGGCAGGCGTTGCCTGCGCGCCGGCCTGCTGCTGGGCCTGGTAGCGCTGTAACGCGGCGAGCGCGACGGCGCCGATCGCCGCAGCACCGCCGAATTTGGCGGCGCCGCCCAGTGCCTTGCGCGCGTGCTTGTTGCCGAGCGCGCCGAGCAGGCCGCCGGACAGCAGGCCACCCGCCACGCCGCCCGCCATTGGACTCGCGAGCAGCTTCTTCAGGATGTCGTCGAAATTCATGGGTTTTCCTCCGGGGGATGACGATCGCAGGTCACGCACGCAGTACCGTAACCCGCAAATCGTGCTTCGAATGAGCCGATTTATCGCACGCCGCTCGTCGGCAATCTCGAAGATCGATGCGGAACGCAGGCGCGGCGGGAGGGCTCAGCACGCGAGTGACTTCGTCATGCACGTCGCGCTGGCCGGACACAGACTGGAGAACTCCGCGCTACGGCGCAATACGGCGGGCACAGCGTCGCGCGCAACATGCATGTAGCCGCGAGCGGCGAAGAACGATGCGGCAGTGGTGGTCAGGAGATAAAGCGCGTCGAGTTCGACGCGCGCCGCGTCGGCTTCGAGCGTGGCGACGAGCCGGCGTGCAAGACCCTGGCCGCGGTGCGTCCCGGCGACGGCGAGTGAACGCAGCAAGCCGATGGGGCCATGAATTTCGATACCGCCGACGGCGACGAGGGATCCGTCGTCACGCCCGATCCTGAAATGGGTGAGCAGGGAAGGCGTGAGGTCCAGCGTCGGCAGACCGTTCGCCGCGAGCAGGGCGCGAACCGCGTCGAAGTCCGCGGCGGTCGGCCGCTGGAATACATCGACGCGCGCGACGGAAGCCTGCACACCGTCAGTGCGGCGACGTACCGCCGCAGCCTCGTCGTGCGCTCACGGCGCGATTCTCATCTTGTGGGTCGCGAGCAGGATTTCGCTGAAGAAGCACAGCAGCGCGCCGATCAGGCACGCCATCGACGCGATGAAGAGGACGGCGACGATGCGCGTCAGATCGAGCTCGACGAACAGCGCGAGGAACAGCATGACGATCACGCTGCAGACGAGCAGCGCGCAACTCGTGCACAGACCGAGGGCCCAATTGATCAGATGGGCGCGGCGCTGCAGCCGTCGCAGCTCGCGCCGGGTGTGGTGATCGTGGAAGCCGGGATCCCGGGACTGCAGGACGCGGGAGCGATCGATCGTGCGCCCGAGCCGGCTCGCCAGCACGTTCAACACCGCGCCGACGCCGGTCAGCAGGAAGACCGGCGCCGTCGCGAGGCCGATGGCGTGGGCGATGCTCGTGATCGGTGCCTGCAGGACGCTGCCGGCTTCGTTCACCAACGACAATGCCATCGGCAGACCATCCTCATTCCGGCAAGGTGACGCCCGAACCGCCCATTTCGGCCGGCACGTCCTGCATCTTCGGCAGGCCGTCCTTGATGCGCAACCGCGTCTCACCGTAGAACACGTGCAGGCCGGGGTTGAACTCGACGCTCGGGATGACCGCGGCGTAGACATCGACGAGACCCATCTGTGGATGATCGGTCATCACGTGCCCGCCGCACTTCGTGCACCACTTGCGCGAACTGCCCGGTGTCTTGTTGTAGGTGCCGATGAGATCCGCGCCCTGCGTGACTTTGACGGTGTCCGGCGCCCACAGCGAAAAAGCATTGACGGGTCCCGCCGACCAGTGGCGGCAGGATTCGCAATGACAGTAACCCTGTGCGACCGGCGCGCCCGTGACTTCGAGTTTCACCGCGCCGCAAAAGCAGCTTCCCTGATGTGTCTGTCCGGTATTCATTTATATGCTCCCCTCGGCGCGGGGTACGCGCCATTGTTGCGGATGTCATGGCCACAAACCGGCCGCCCGGACGGCGCTCGCGACGGCCTGTGCAGTGTAGCGTCGTCGCGACGCGACATGGCAAGATTCGACGGGCTCGAATTTTTATCGGAGAACGGCGCATGGGCAGGCTCGCAGGCAAGGTCGCAATCATCACCGGCGCAGCGGCCGGCATCGGGCTCGCCGCGGCGCGGCTTTTCGTCGACGAAGGGGCCAAGGTGCTGCTCGTCGACGTCCAGCGCGCGCAACTCGACGCCGCCGTCGCCGAGCTGGGCGAGGGCAGGGCGATGGCGATCGTCGCCGATGTCACCGATCCCGACGAGACGCGTGCCTATGTCGATGCCGCGCACCGGCAGTGGGGACGCATCGACGTGCTGTTCGCGAATGCCGGCATCGAGGGCAAGGTCGCGCCGATCGTGGATGCCACGCTCGAAGATTACGAGCGGGTGATGGCGGTCAACGTGCGCGGCGTTTTTCTTGCGCTCAAGACCGTGCTCCCGGTGATGCAGCAGCAGCGCGGCGGCAGCATCGTCATCACCTCGTCGCTCGGCGGACTCCGCGCCACGCCGCGGATCGCACCGTATATCGCGTCGAAGCACGCCGTCGTCGGCCTGATGAAGACCGCGGCGCTCGAAAACGCCGCGTACAACATCCGCGTCAACACGATAAACCCGGCGCCGATCGAGACCCGCATGGTCCAGTCGCTGGAACGGCAGTGGGGGCCGGGCGCGCCGGAAAAGATCAGGGCGCGCCTGGAAACGGGGATCCCGCTGCGCCGTTACGGGACGCCGGAAGAAGTCGCGCGTCTCGCGCTGTTCCTCGCCAGTGACGAGAGCAGCTTCTGTTCCGGCACGACGTTCCCGATCGACGGGGGGATCTCGGCGGCGTGACGATGGGTGCGTAGGCTGGGCTGACGTAGGAAGCCCGACAAGGGTATTGGGTGAGTGCCACTCCCGGGCGCCGGCGCCGGACAACCCTGCGTCGACGCGCTCGAGTACATCCCTGTATCGCTCGAGCGCGCACGTCCTGTGCGCGGGCGATACGGGTTTACCGGCCCTGGAATTTCGGCTCGCGCTTTTCGAAGAAGGCATTGACCGCTTCGATGTGATCGTCGGTGCGCTGGACCAGCACCTGCATCGAGGCCGACAGTTCCATGATCGTATCGAAGCTCGCCGTCAGACCTTCGCGCATCAGGCGCTTGGTCATGCGCAGCGACTGCGGCGGCTGGGCGCAGATCTTCGCCGCCAGCTTCTCCGCTTCGGGCATCAGGCGATCGTCCGGGTAGACCTCGGACACGAGGCCCCAGTCGCGCGCGGTCTGCGCATCGACGACGTCGCCGGTGAAATAGAGCTGCGCGGCGCGCGACCAGCCGACGATTCGCGGCAGCAGCCACGCGCCGCCGTCGCCGGGGATGAGCCCGATCTTGAGGAAGGTCGCGCCGAACTTCGCGCTCGCAGCCGACAGCCGGATGTCGCACAGTGAGGCAACGTCGCCGCCGAGACCGATCGCCGGGCCGTTGATCGCGCCGATCATCGGCACCTCGATGCCCCACATCGCCTTGATGATGCCATGGATGCTGTCGCGGTAGTGATCGCGCAGGCGCAGGTTGTCGACACCGAACTCGCCGCTGCGATCGCGCATCGCCTTCAGGTCACCGCCGGCGGAAAACGCGCTGCCGGCGCCCGTCATGATCACGCAGCGCAACTCGAAGTCGCCATTGATCCGTGCCGCCATCGCCTTGAACTGTTCGCCATCACCGGCGAGGCCGAGCGGGTTGCGCCTGTCGGGTCGGTTCAGCGTCAGGTAGCCGATATGACCGCGCTTTTCGAATAGAAGCAGATCGTCGTTGCTCATGAGTGTCTTCCGGGTTCGTTCAGGGTTGGAGAAACTCTGCACAAGCAGAGGTTGCTCAGTTGGTGATGCAGGCCCACAGGCGATCCCCGCCCTGCTCGATGGCGGTGCGGCCGAGCACTTCGCCCCATTGGCCATGGGCGCCGAATTCCGCGCGCCACGACCACAGGCGGCGCGTCAGGAACTGCAGCGCGTATTCGTACGTGAAACCGATCGCTCCGTGCACCTGGTGGCTGATCCGCGTCAGCATCTCGACCGCTTCACTCGCGCGGCATTTGGCCGCGGCGATTTCGAAGCGTGCATCGCGGCCACCGGTTCGGAAGCCGTCGTCGTCGACCGCCGTGAATGCGGCATGGGCGATGGTGTCGACCGACGCCATGCCGCCGGCGAGTTCGGCGAGATGATGCTGAATTGCCTGGAACTGCGACAGGAGACGTCCGAACTGCTCGCGCTCGGAGGTGTAGCGAACCGACAGTTCGAGACAGCCGGCGGCGGCGCCGGCGATCTGTGCCGAGCGCAGCAGCGCGCCGAACCAGTGGACGGCGTCCAGCGGGAGATCGAGCGGCTGCAACGCGAGCGGCCGCGCGCGCTCGAAGCGCACGTCGTCGCGCGGTTCGCGCGCGAGGTTCGAATCCTCGCGGATCGCGATCGCGGAGGTGTCGAAACAGACCAGGCGCCCGTCGTCGGTCGTGCCGACGAAGGCCGTCGCGTCGCGTCCCCACGGCACGCGCGGCATGTCGCCGCTGAACGTGCCGTCGACAGCGAGTGCGATCGGGACGGGCAGGAGACCGATCACGCCATCGACGGGTGGGGCGCCGGCACGCTCGAGCAGCCACAGGCCGAGCATCGTCTCCGGGATCGGCAGCGGCACGGCATAGCGTCCGCAGGCGCGCACGACGACGTAGGCATCCGCCCAGCCGGCATTCATGCCGCCGCCCTGTTCGCTGACGAGCACATGGGTGAGGCCTTGTTCCCGCGCGAGCGACCACAGATCGGCGGAAAACCCGGCTTCCTCGGTCGCGGTCAGGAATTCACGATCGACGCGCGCGGCGAACAGCCGCGTGACGCTGTCGTCGAGTATCTGTTGCAGTTCGTTCATCGGACCCCCAGGCCGCGCGCGATGATGCCGCGCAGAATTTCGAGCGTGCCCCCGCGCAACGAGAACGACGGTGCGAGCTGCGTGAGATTGCCGAGCACCTGTTGATAATCGCTGCCGCTGCCGGCGAGCGTCGGCTCGAGCGCGACGAGTTCCTGTGCGAGACCCGGCAGGCGCTGCTCGAACTGGCAGCCGAGATCCTTGACGATCGCCGCCTGCAGTCCCGGATCGATGCCCTCGTTCAGCATGCCGGCGACCGCCAGCGACATGTTGCGCAGCGTCGCCGCCCACGCCACTTCGGCGCCGATCTTGGCGAGGGTCGCCGGACTCGCATGATCCCTGACTTCGTCGACGAGCCTGCTCAACAGCAGGAAGCACGACAGATAGCGCTCGGGGCCGCTGCGCTCGAAGGCGAGTTCGGCGGTGGCCTGCTTCCAGCCTTCGCCTTCCGTGCCGAGCAGCGCGTCGGCCGGCAGCAGCGCATCCTGGAACACCACCTCGTTGAAGTGACCGCGCCCGGTCAGATCGCGGATCGGCCGCGCCGTGATGCCCTTGGTGTGCTTCAGATCGATCAGGAACTGCGACAGGCCGCGATGCTTGCTCTCGCCGCCGCTGTCGGTGCGCAACAGCGCGATCATGTAGTCGGCACGATGCGCATTCGTGGTCCAGATCTTGGTGCCGTTGACGCACCAGCCGTCGGCGACACGCTCGGCGCGGCTGCGTACCGAGGCGAGATCGGACCCGGAATTCGGCTCGCTCATGCCGATGCAGAAACAGATTTCGCCGTTCGCGATGCCCGGGATGATGCGCCGTTTCTGCTCGTCGGTGCCGTAACGGGCGATCACCGGGCCGCTCTGGCGATCGGCGATCCAGTGAAAACCGACCGGCGCGCCGGCGGCGAGCGTCTCCTCGACGACGACGTAGCGCTCGAGCGCCGAACGTTCGTGGCCGCCGTACTGCTTCGGCAGCGCCATGCCGAGCCAGCCGCGCGCGCCGAGCTTGCGGCTGAATTCGGGATCGAAACCGTCCCAGGTGTTGCTGCGGACGACGGCGGAGTAGGGCACGAGTGCGTCCGCGAGAAAGGCCCGCACCTCGCGGCGCAGGTCTTCCAGCGCGGACGGCAGTGCGTGGCGCGGAAAACGCAGACTGTCGAGGTTCAGCATCGGAGTCTCCAGGTGCGTTTCAGGCCGGCGCACCGTGCTTGCGGGCATAGTCCCATGCGATCGCGGCGATGGTCTTCACCAGTTCGGGGCTGGTTTCGGCGTGTTCGTTCGCCGCCGTACCTTCCTCTACGCGCTTGATGATCCCCTGGTAGATCGCGGCGAGCCGCCACAGCGTGTACGCCCGGTAATAGTCGATGCCAGGGATGTTGCGGCGGCCGACCAGCGCGCAATAGCGCGCGATGTATTCCTCCTCGCTCGGAATGCCGAGCGCCGGCAGATCCAGTCCGCCGAGGGTGCTGATGCGCTCGCCCATCTGCGGCAGCAACCACGGCAGCAGGTGATAGGTGAAATCGCCGAGCGGATGGCCGATCGTCGACAACTCCCAGTCGAGCACGGCGATGACGCGCGGTTCGGTCGGATGGAAGATCATGTTGTCCATGCGGTAGTCACCATGGACGATCGACACCGCGTCGTCGTGCGGAATGTTCGCGGGCAGCCACGCATTGAGTCTATCCATCAGATCGATCTTAACGGTTTCGGAGGCGACGTAGTTCTTCGTCCAGCGTGTGATCTGGCGCGCGAAGTAGTCCGTCGGCTTGCCGAAACTCTCGAGTCCCACGGCCCTGTAGTCGATCTTCTGCAACTGGGCGAGCGTGGTGACCTTGGCGTCGTAGATCTGCGCGCGTTCGGCCGGCGTCATGCCCGGCAACGACATTTCCCACAGCACGCGGCCTTCGATCATCTCCATCACGTAGAACATCGTGCCGATCACCGACTCGTCGGTGCACAGCGCATAGGGCCGGGGCACCGGGAAGCCGACGTCGGACAGCGCCTTGATCACCTGATACTCGCGATCGACGGCGTGCGCCGATGGCAGCAGCGGCCCCGGTGGCTTGCGCCGCAGGACGTAGTTGCGGTTGCCGGTGACGAGCTGGTAGGTCGGATTCGACTGGCCGCCCTTGAAGCGGCGCAGTTCGAGCGGGCCTGCGTAGTCCGGGACGACGGTCTTCAGATAGGCCTCGAGGCGGCCGGCATCGAGTTGCAGATGCGGTTCGACCTGCTTGGTCCCGGAGAACTTTTCCTGGCGTGTATGACTCATGCGTGAACTCTCGTGAAGTGGCGCGGGGCGTTGCGGAAAACGTGTTCAGGCGCGGGCTGCGCGCGGGCCGGCGACGATGCCCGCGTCGTGCAGCCGGCCGATCTCGCCGCTGCTCATGCCGAGCAGATCGGCCAGGATTTCGTCCGTGTGCTCGCCGAGCCGCGGCGCGCGGCGTGCCGGCGCCCGCGTGACGGCACCGAAGTGCATCGGTTGTCCGGGTACCGGATAGGTGCCGATATCGGGCTGTTCGACGAGATGGTAGATCGGGTTGGCGGGCGAGCAGTCGGGATCCGTGTCGATCAGATCGGCGATCGACTGGTAACGCCCCCAGCACACGCCGTTGGCATCGAACGCGGCGGCGATGTCGGCGAGCGGGCGCGTCGCGAGATGATCGGCGAGGACATCGGCGATCTCGCGACGCGCGAGATAGCGGTTGCCCTCCTGGTCGAGATCGAGGCCGAGGCGGGCGCCGAGCACCGCCATCGCCTCCTTCAGGCCCGTCGCGGCGAGCAATCCGCTCCACATCTTCGGGCTGATCGCCATCACCATGAGGCGCGCGCCGTCGCCGGCGACGAAGTCGCGACCGAAGGCGCCGTAGAGATAATTTCCGCCGCGTGTGCGTTCGACTCCGTTGATCTTGCGCTCGCCGACGTAGCCGAGATGGCCGACGGCCGCGAGCGCGACATCGGCGAGCGACATGTCGATGCGCTGGCCGCGTCCGCTGCGATCGCGAAAGCGCAGCGCCGTCAGCAGACTGGTCGCGGCGAGCAGCGCGGCGGCGATGTCCCAGGCCGGCAGCACGTGATTGACGGGCCGCTCGTCGTCTTCCGGCCCCGTCAGATACGGATAGCCGACTTTCGCATTGACGGTGTAGTCGACCGCCGTGCCGCCGTGGCGATCGCCGACGATCGCGAGCTGGATCAGATCGGCGCGATGCGTGCAGAGCGTCGCGTAGTCGAGCCAGCCTTTCGCCGGCAGGTTCGTCGACATGATGCCGCCGTCGGGGCCCGGCAGCGCGATCAGCCGCGTGACGAGGCTGCGACCTTCAGCGCTGCGCAGATCGACGCACAACGAACGTTTGCCCTTATTCAGATCGGCCCAGTAGATGCTGTCGTTGTCGCGGGTGACGGGCCAGCGCCGATAGTCGATGCCGCCGCCGATCTGATCGAAGCGGATCACGTCGGCGCCGAGTTGGGCGAGTGTCATGCCGCACATCGGCGCGGCGATGAAGGCCGAGGCCTCGACGATGCGCAGCCCCTGCAGCAGATTCTGCATGGTTCAGTTCTCCTTCGCGCCGCGCAGGCATGCGCGGCCGTCACTCGATACCGTGATGTCGTGTCCGCCGCAACCGGCGCCGAACGCGATTGTCTGCCACTCGCGCCGGATCCGCATCCACGGGATCCGTACCCGGGCGGCGGTCGCGCGGGCGCGGTGTCAGACGATGCCGCGCACCGTCGCGAGCTTCTCGCGCGCGACGACCTTCAGGGCCAGCGTCTCTTCCGCGCCTTCGAAGATCGACAGCACGCGCGCATCGACGAAGTAGCGACTGACCGCCGTTTCCTCCGAATAACCCATGCCGCCATGGATCTGCAGCGCCTCGCGCGTGAGCTGCTCGGCCGCGCGGCACGCATAAAGCTTGACCAGGCTCGCTTCCATCTGGCCCTGGCCTTCGTCCATCAGGCGCGCGACGTGATAGGTCATCTCACGGCAGGCGCGCAGACTGGCGCCGAGCAGCGCGAGTTTCGCGAGCGTGAGCTGATAGTCGGCGAGTCGCTTGCCGAAGACCTTGCGCTCCTGGGCATAGCGCGCCGCGGCGTCGAAGGCCGCGCGCATCAGTCCGCAGGCGCGCGCCGCGGTCTGCAGCCGGCCGCCGGCGAAACCCGCCATCGTCAGGTAGAAACCCTTGCCTTCGGCACCCGGCCCGCCGACGAGGTTGTCGGCGGGGACGAACACGTTGTCGAAGAACAGCGTGTACGAATGCATGCCGCGGTAGCCGAGCGTCGGGATGGCCTTGCCGGACAGCGTGCCGCCACCAGGCTGTCTGAATTCGAACGCATGTTCGTCGGTCGACGGCTTTTCGAGCAGGAACAGCGAAAGTCCCCGGTGGCCGGCCCCGGCCTCCGGGTTCGTGCGGGCGAGAACGAGGACCAGCCCGGCCTTGCCGGCGAACGTGCACCAGGTCTTGGCGCCGTTCAGCAGCCAGCCGCCGGCGGTCTGCGTCGCCTTCAGGCGCACCGCGGCGACGTCCGAGCCGCAGTCGGGTTCGGTCACCGCGATCGCGCACAGCGGCGCCCCCTGGGCGACGCCGGGCAGCCACTTCGCCAACTGATCGTGATCGCCGCCGGCGAGCAGCGCGCGCGCCATGATCTCCGGCCGCGTCAGCGGGCTGCCGGCCGCGGCGAGCGAACCGCGCGAAAGTTCCTCGGTGACGACGACCATCGCGAGATTGTCGTGGCCGCCATCCGGCGCGGTACCGCCGAAGCGTTCCGGAATCGACAGCGCGAAACAGCCCATGTCGGCGATCTCGCGCAGGATCTCGTCGGGGATCGTCAGATCTTCGCGATGGATCTTCTCGGCGAGCGGGGCGACGACTTCGTCGGCGACCCGCGCGAAGCTCGCGGCGATGATCTGCTTGTCCTCGGGCAGCAGCGAGCGGCCGCAGGCGCCGGCCGCCAGCAGGCGGCCGCCGGTCGCCGCGAGATGCGCCGGGGCGAGCCAGCGGCGGCAGAAGTCGAGGAGATCCGCCTGCTCGAATACGGCACAGTAGCCGGCGCTGTCGATCCCGATCGCGTGACGCACCCGGTCGATGCGCTGGCGAATCTTGACCGTCGCATCTGCCGCGAATGCGAGCGCGAGCGTGATCTCGAGTTCGGCGGCAGCGGTGGCCGTGCAGGCCTGTGCGTAGCCGAGCATCTCGCGCATCGCGTGCAGTTCGGCGCTCGCGAACACGAGTTCGTAACTGACGACCTGCGCGTCGTCGAGGCCGTCGACGAGCGTCGCATCGTGTTCGATGCAGCCGCGCAGACGACCCCACGCTGTGGTGACGAAGGTGTCGAGCCGTGCGTGCAGCGCGAGGCCGTCGGCAATGGCGGACGGCGACGCGTCCGGGACAGGGGATGGACTCATGCGTGGGTCTCCACCGCGGGATGTTGCGGGCTCAGACGGGATCCCAGGACCACACGTCGGGCGAACGCGCGAGGTCCATGAAACTCGATTTCAGCGCCGGAATCGCGTGCTCGGCGATAGTCTCCGGCGTCCAGCCTTCGCCGCGGTGGATCGAGCGTACCGGACGCGGCTGGTTCAGCAGGAAGATTTCATTGTTGCGCACCCCGAACACCTGCGCATTGACGTCGTGGGCGGCGTCCGCGAGCAGGTAGACCGCCATCGGCGCGATCTTGTCCGGTGTCATTTGTTGCAGGCGGCGGACGCGTGCGATCTCGGCCTCGTTGCGCGCCGGGATCGTGTTGGTCATCCGCGTCCACGCGAACGGCGCGATGCAGTTCGAGCGCACGTTGAAGCGCCCCATGTCCAGCGCAATCGATTTCGACAAGGCGACGATGCCGAGCTTCGCCGCCGAATAGTTCGCCTGCCCGAAGTTGCCGACGAGGCCGGACGCCGAGGTCATGTGGACGAAGCTGCCGCCTTCGCGCTCCCGGAAGTGATCGGCGGCGGCGCGGCTGACATAGAAGCAGCCGTTCAAGTGCACGTTGATGACGATGTCCCATTCCTCGATCGACATCTTGTGGAAGATGCGATCGCGCAGGATGCCGGCGTTGTTGATCACGCCGTCGAGCTGGCCGAAGACATCGACCGCCTGCCGCACCATCGCCTCGGCATCGCCCGGGCTGGCGACGCTGCCGTGATTCGCGACCGCACGCCCGCCGCCCGCGCGAATTTCCTCGACGACCTGTTCGGCCGGGCTGCCCTCGGCCGCGCTGCCATCGGCGGTGACACCGAGATCATTGACGACGACGGCCGCGCCGGCGGCGGCGCAGTGCAGCGCAAAATCGCGGCCGATACCCCGGCCGGCGCCGGTGATGAGAACGACTTTGTCTGCGAGCATGCCCATGGATGGTCCTTCCTCCTGATGGCGGGTCTGACGGCGGACGCACGGTGAGCGGGCGGAGGCGCGGGCCGGCCACCTGCAACCCCGGGTGCGTCGACCCGACGGACAGGGTGGAAGGGGCGGCGGGCGACCTCTCCTCTCGTCGCAACTTACCGGTACAATGAATTTCGAGGCGCGGCGCCTCAGAATTAGCGCGATGGTACTGCACGACCCCCCGACCGGGGAACATCGCCAACGACATCGAGCGAAGGGCGGGCGACCGATGCCCCGCCCGAGGAACCAGGACAAGCGCATGAGCACCCGTGCCGATCTGAGCCTGCACGTATTGCCCGGGATCCCGATGATCGAGCAGGGCGACGATCTCGCCGCGCTGCTCGATGCCGCGCTGCGCCGGCTCGCGCTCGAACCCGTCGACGGCGACGTCCTGGTGCTCGCGCAGAAGATCGTCTCGAAAGCCGAAGGCCGCCTCGTGCGGCTCGCGGATGTGACGCCGTCGGCGCGTGCAATCGAACTCGCGGCCGAAACCGACAAGGATCCGCGGCTCGTGCAGTTGATCCTCGACGAGTCGAGCGAACTGCTGCGCAAGCGGCCCGGCATGCTGCTCGTCCGTCACCGCCTCGGCAATGTCGGCGCGCATGCGGGCATCGATCAGTCGAATGTCGATCACGCGGACGGTGAAGCCGCATTGCTGTTGCCGGTCGATCCGGACGCGTCCGCGCGGCGTCTGCACGAGGCGCTGTTCGCGCTGACCGGACGGCGCCTCGCCGTGATCATCGCCGACAGCATGAACCGCGCGTGGCGGCTCGGCACCGTCGGCGGCGCCATCGGTTGTCATGGGCTCCAGGTGCTCGATGATCTGCGCGGCACCGGTGACGCCTATGGTCGCGAGTTGAAGGTGACGGTGATCAACCGCGCCGATTCACTCGCCGCGGCGGCGACGCTGCTGATGGGGGAAAGCGTCCAGCGCACGCCGGCGGTGCTGATCCGGGGCCTGCCCTGGCAGCCCACCGCGCAGACGGCGCGCGACATCATCCGCCCGCTCGCGGAAGACATGTTCCGATGAGCCGCGGCGATCGTTTTCTTGCGCTCACCGGCGGCGTCGGCGGCGCAAAGCTGGCCGTCGGTCTCGCCGCGGTGCTCGGCCCGGACGAGCTGTCGTTCCTCGTCAACACCGGTGACGACTTCGAACATCTCGGGCTGCACGTCGCGCCCGATCTCGATTCGCTGATGTACGCGCTCGCCGACGTGTCGAACCCCGATACCGGCTGGGGGCGGCGCGGTGAGACCTGGCAGTTCATCGAGACCTTGCGCGAACTCGGCGGTGAAGGCTGGTTCGCGCTCGGCGATCGCGATCTCGCCGTGCACGTCCAGCGCACGGTGCGACTGCGGGCGGGTGCTTCGTTGTCGTGCGTGACGCGCGAGCTGAACGCGGCGCTCGGCACGCGTCACGCGATCTGGCCGATGAGCGACGATCCGGTCGCGACGATCGTGCATACGACGCACGGTCCGCTCGCGTTCCAGCATTACTTCGTCCGCGAGCGCTGCGTGCCGGACGTCACCGGGTTCGAATTCGCCGGCGCCGGCACGGCAAAAGCCCCGGTCGCCGTGTTGGATCTGCTCGCCGCACCGGATCTGACCGGGATCATCCTGTGTCCGTCGAATCCCTACGTCAGCATCGATCCGATCCTCGCCGTGCCGGAAATTCGCGCGGCGTTGCGCGCGAGTGTCGCCCCCGTCGTCGCGGTGTCGCCGATCGTCGCCGGTCTCGCGCTGAAGGGACCGACGGCGAAAATGATGGCGGAATTGAAGGTGCCGTCGACCGCGCCCGCCGTCGCGGCACACTATGGCGATCTGCTCGACGGTTTCGTGATCGATCTGCAGGATGCATCGCTGCTCGAGACGTTCGGCGACGCCGGTCCGGCGGCTATCGCGGCCCCCACCGTCATGCTAACGTTCGACGACAAGTTGCGGCTGGCCACCATCGTCATCGAATTCGTGCGCGAACTGCGCGCAAGCGTGAAGCGGCGATGATGACGTCGATCACTGTTCTTCGCAGAGGCACCCGACCGTGTGGGTAGTGGTTCCCGTCAAGCCGTTCGCATACGCCAAGCGCCGCCTTGCCGGCCTGCTGAGCGACGGCGAGCGGGCGGCACTCGCGCAGGCGATGCTGCACGATCTGTTCACGCTGCTCGCGCACTGTACGCGCGTCAGCGGTGTCCTGTGTGTCACGCGCGAAGCAGGCGTGGCGAACCTCGCCGCGATCTGTGGTGCCGAGGTACTCGATGAGGCACAGCCGGGCCTGTCGAACTCGGTGGCACAGGCGGCACGCGTACTCGTCGCCCGCGAGCAGGGCGCCATGCTCGTACTGCCGACCGACGTTCCGCTCGCGACCAGCGCCGAAGTGGACTTCGTGATTGCGAAGCACGGTTGGGCGCCGGCCGTGACGCTGGTGTCCGACGAAGACGGCTATGGCACCAATGCACTTGCCGTGTCGCCGCCGGATCTGATGCCGTTCCGTTTCGGACGTCACAGCTTCGTCGCGCACCGCGACGCGGCGCTCGCCCTCGGCGCACGCGTGCAGACGCTGAAGGTGCCCGGCCTCGCACTCGACGTCGATACCCCCGAAGACATCCGTCGCCTGCTGACCTGCGATCGCGCGACGGCGACGAGTGCGCTCCTGTGCGAGCGCGACGTCGCCGCCCGACTCCAGCCACGACCGATCGTCAGCAGCGGCGGCCAGTGGAATCTTTGATTGTCCGTTCTCCCAACACCGAGTGACGCCACGCGCATGAACGCAGCAATCCTGGCCCGTGCCCGCGCCGGGCAATGCCCCACCGACGACGAAGCCCTCGCCCTCGCCGACTGCACCGATCTGACTGCGCTGCTCGCCAGCGCCGGCACGATCCGGGACGCCGGCTTCGGCAATCTCGTCACCTACTCGAAAAAAGTCTTCATCCCGCTGACGCAGTTGTGCCGCGATGTCTGTCACTACTGCACGTTCGCGAAGGCGCCGAAGCGCATCGCGCAACCGTACATGAGCCTCGACGAAGTGCTCGACGTGGCGCGCGCCGGCGCACGGATGGGATGCAAGGAGGCGCTGTTCACGCTCGGCGAGCGGCCGGAAGCCCGCTACAAGACGGCGCGCGACTGGCTCACGCGGCACGGCTATGCGTCGACGCACGCGTACCTGTACGCCTGTGCCGACGCGGTGTTCCGCGACACGGGTCTGCTGCCGCATCTCAATCCCGGCACGCTGGACGCCGCGGAAGTCGCGCGTCTGCGCGAGGTGTCGGCGAGCATGGGCATCATGCTCGAAGCCGTCAGCGAGCGGTTGTGCGGCAAGGGCCAGCCGCATCACGGCTCGCCGGACAAACGGCCGGCCGTGCGTCTGGCGACGTTGCGCGAGGCGGGTCGCGCGCAGGTGCCGTTCACGACCGGCATCCTGATCGGCATCGGCGAGACGCGACGCGAGCGCGTCGAGGCGCTGCTCGCGATCCGCGCGCTGCACGCCGAGTATGGCCACATCCAGGAAATCATCGTCCAGAACTTCCGCGCGAAGCCCGACACGAAAATGGCGCAGGCGCCGGAACCCGATCTCGACGAGATGCTGTGGACGCTCGCGTTGACGCGCATCGTCTTCGGCACCGGCATGTCGGTGCAGGCGCCCCCGAACCTCAGCCCCGGCGTGCTGCCGCAACTCGTCGCCGCCGGCATCGACGACTGGGGCGGCGTATCACCGCTGACGCCGGATTTCGTGAACCCGGAAGCGCCGTGGCCGCATCTCGACGAACTCGCCCGTGCCAGTGCCGAGGCCGGCAAGCTGCTGCACGAACGCCTGACGCTCTATCCGCGCTACGCGCAGGACGTCAACCGCTGGCTCGCCGAACCCTTCCGCACGCCGGTGCTCGATTGCGTCGACGGCAGCGGACTGCCGCGCACCGACACCTGGTCGCCGGGCGAGGCCCTGCCGCCGGCGGCGCATGATCTGGATCTGATCGAGCGGCAGCCGACCCGCGTCAGTGCCGACATCGTCGCGATCTGCGCCCGCGCGGCCAGCGGCGAGACGCTCGACGAAGGCGAGGTCGTGCGGCTCTTCGCAGCCCGCGGCGACGACTTCAGTCACGTGTGTCAGACGGCCGATGCACTGCGCGCCGCCGTCGCCGGCGACACCGTCAGCTTCGTCGTCAATCGCAACATCAACTACACGAACGTCTGTTACTTCAAGTGCCAGTTCTGCGCGTTTTCGAAAGGCAAGCTGTCGGAGGATCTGCGCGGCAAGCCCTATGATCTCGAGGAAAGTGAAATCAGACGCCGCGTACGTGAAGCCTGGGCACGCGGCGCAACCGAAGTCTGCATGCAGGGTGGCATCCACCCCCAGTACACCGGGCAGACTTACCTCGACATCCTGCGCATGGTGAAGGACGCCGTGCCCGACATGCACGTGCACGCGTTCTCGCCGCTCGAAGTGTGGCAGGGCGCCGCGACACTCGGCATGCCGCTGCGCGAGTTTCTCGAACGCCTGAAGGCCGCCGGTCTCGGCACGCTGCCCGGCACCGCTGCCGAAGTCCTCGACGACGAGGTGCGGCGCATCCTGTGTCCCGACAAGATCAACACCGCGCAATGGTTCGAAGTGATGGAGACGGCGCACGCGGTCGGTTTCCGCACGACGGCGACGATCATGTACGGCCACGTCGATCGGTACGAGCACTGGGCGCGGCACCTGCTGCGCATCCGCACGCTGCAGCAGCGTAGCGGCGGTTTCACCGAGTTCGTGCCGCTGCCGTTCGTGCACATGGAGGCACCGCTGTATCTGAAGGGACGCGCGCGGCGCGGCCCGACCTTCCGCGAAGCGGTGCTGATGCACGCCGTCGCCCGGCTCGCGCTGCATCCGGTGATCCCGAACATCCAGGCGTCGTGGGTCAAGATGGGACATCTGGGCGTCGCGGCGTGCCTGAAGGCGGGTGTCAATGATCTCGGCGGCACATTGATGAACGAGAGCATCACGCGCGCCGCCGGTGCCGAACATGGCCAGGAGACGGGGCCGCGCGAAATGATGGCGATGATCGATGCCGCCGGCCGCGTGCCGCGCCAACGCACGACGACTTACGAAGCGGTCTCGGCCGAACGCATCGAGGCGGGGCTGAATGCGGCGGAACTCACCGATATCGTCAACACGCCGCCGCGGCGTCCGGTGCGCGCGGCGCGGCGTGAACTGCTGCGCTCGCGCGCGAGCTGACGCGGGATCGATGACGGCGCCTGCCGGCAACCGAGGCACAGACGCAGATAATCGGGAGAGTGCTGATGGCGCTGAACCACATCCTCACGGGCTTCAAGGTTCTCGATTTCACGCACGTGCTCGCGGGACCGGCCGCGACGCGGCTGATGGCCGAGATGGGTGCGGACGTGATCAAGGTCGAGTTTCCACCGCTCGGTGACATGTCGCGTGCACTGCCGACGATCATCGACGGGCGCAGCGCGTACTACGTGCAGCAGAATCGCGGCAAGAAGAGCCTGTGCATCAACCTCAAGACCGAGGAAGGCAAGGCACTCGTCTACGATCTGATCCGCCAGGTCGACGTCGTGATCGAGAATTTCGCGCCCGGCGTCGCCGCGCGGCTCGGCATCGGCTGGGACAAGGTCCACGCCTTGAACCCGCGCGCCGTGATGTGCTCGATCTCGGCCTTCGGGCAGCAGGGACCGCTGTCGGGTCTGCCGGGCTTCGACTACATCGCGCAGGCTTATGCCGGCGTCACCGGCATGATCGGCGAGCCCGACAGTGCGCCGAGCCTGCCGATGCTCGGCCTCGGCGACGTCAACACCGGCGTGCATGCGATGGCGGCGATCGGCTACGCGCTGCTGCACCGGGAGCGCGGCGGCGAAGGTCAGTATCTCGATATCTCCCTGCTCGACGCCTACTTCCACTGTCACGAAATCAACGTCGCGCTGTACGGCCTGACCGGCCGCATTCCGACGCGCGCCGGCCATCATCACTACGCCGTGTGTCCGCTGGGGCTGTTCCGGCACGGCGATCGTCACGTGTGCATCATCGCCCTCGATCCGCAGTGGCCGAGCCTGTGCAACGCGATGGGCGACGCCGGGCTCGCGAGCGACGAGCGTTACAACTCGAATGCGAAACGTGTCGAACGCGCCGAGGAAGTCATCGCCCTGGTGCAGGCGTGGGTCGATCGGCAGCCCTCGGTCGAGGCGATCATCGCGCACCTCGCCGGACACCATGTGCCCTGCGCGCCGGTGATGAACATCGCCGAGGTGTGCAATGCGCCGCACATGATCGAACGCGGCACCGTGCGCCGGATCTCCGATCCGAAGCTCGGCGAATTCACCGTCCCGGGCATGCCGCTGCGTTTCTCGGGCTTCGAACGCGACGCGCCACTGGCCGCGGCCTATCTCGGTCAGCACAACGAAGAAGTGCTGGGCACGCTGCTCGGGCTGTCGTCCGAGCGTATCGCGGCGTTGCAGGCGACCGGCGTGCTGCACGCGAATCCCGCGACCTGAACCGTCCCTCGCCGGCGTGCTACGGCACGAGCGGCGTCTTCGAGGGCCGGCCGGCCTGTTCGCGCACGAGCTTCGGCACGAGATAGCCCGGTAGCGTGTCGCGCAACTCGCGCCCGAGCTGGCGCGCGCGGCGTAGCGGCACGGCGAAGTGTGTCGTGCCGCGCACCCGATCGAGGAGATGCAGGTAGTAGGGGAGAACACCGGCTTCGAACAGCCGTGTCGAGAGTTCGCGCAGCGTCTGCGCATCGTCGTTGATGCCTTTCAGCAGGACGGCCTGGTTCAGCAGCGGCACGCCGGCGGCGCGCAGCGGGGCGAGTGCGGCCGCGACCTCGTCATCGATCTCCTGGGCGTGATTCGTGTGCAGCACCATGACGCTCGACAGCCGTGTCCCGCACAGCCAGTCGACGAGCGCAGGCGTCACGCGGGTGGGGATCGTCACCGGCACGCGGGTATGGACCCGCAGGCGCCGCAGATGCGGGATCGCCGCCAGGCGTGTGACGAGTTCGGCGAGGCGCTCGTCGCGCAGGCTCAGCGGATCGCCGCCACTGAGAATGACTTCGTCGACGTCGGGCGCCGCGGCGAGCAGCGCGAGCGCGGCGTCGAGTCGCGCATGGCCGACCGACTCACCGTACGGAAACTCGCGGCGGAAACAGTAGCGGCAGTGGATCGCGCACGCGCCCGTCACCAGCAGCAGCGCGCGCCCACGGTATTTGTACAGCAGGCCCGGCGCCCGCTCGGCGGCGCGATCGCCGACCGGATCGGTGACGAAACCGGCGCGCGCACGGCCTTCGGGGGCAACCGGCAGGACCTGCCGGAGCAGGGGATCGTCGGGATCGCCGCGACGGATGCGCGCGGCCCACGGACGCGGTACGCGGAACGCGAATGCCGCCGCGGCGGCGTCGGACAGGCCGACGGCCGCCGCCGGAAGACCGAGCATCGCGAGCAGATCCGTCGGCCGCGTGAACGCGTCACGTTGCGCGTGCTGCCAGTCGGCAGGCTCATTTTCCGGCTGACTTCGCGCTATCATGCGCACCCTTCGACCCATCCAGAGACGACATTCTAATGGCCTCGTACAGTACCAACCAGTTCAAGCCCGGCCTGAAAATCATGCTCGACGGCGATCCCTGCAACATCGTCGAGAACGAGATGGTCAAGCCCGGCAAGGGACAGGCCTTCAATCGGGTCAAGGTGCGCAACCTGCTGACCGGCCGTACGATCGAACGCACGTTCAAGTCCGGCGACAGCGTCGAAGGGGCCGACATCGTCGACGTGGAAATGCAGTATCTCTACAGCGACGGCAGCGAATGGCATTTCATGAACCCGACGACGTTCGAGCAATTGCAGACGAATGCGCAGGTGATGGGCGACGCGGCACAATGGTTGAAGGGCCAGGAGATGTGCAGCCTGACGCTGTTCAATGGTGCGCCGATCGCCGTCACGCCGCCGAACTTCGTCGTGCTGCGGATCACGCAGACCGATCCCGGCGTGCGCGGTGACACCGCGACCGGCGGCACCAAGCCGGCCACGATGGAGACCGGCGCCGTCGTGCGTGTGCCGTTGTTCATCGAAGAAGGTTCGCTGCTGAAGATCGACACGCGGACCGGTGAATACGTGTCGCGCGCGAAGGAAGAATAGGCCGGCGCCGCCCCGTGGCGTGGCGACCGACCGCGACGCGCGCCGGTCTCGCGCGCCGCGCCGAGATACTCGCCGCCGTCCGTGCGCACTTTGCTGCGGCCGGGGTGCTCGAAGTCGACACGCCGCTGCTCGGTCTCGGCGCCGCCGGCGATCCCGCACTCGCCTCCTTTCCGATCGATCTGCATGGCAGCCGACGCTTTCTGCAGACCTCGCCCGAATCTGCGATGAAGCGCCTGCTCGCGGCAGGCAGTGGCGACATCTACCAGATCTGCAAGGCGTTCCGCGACGACGAGGACAGCCCGCTCCACCGCCCTGAATTCACGCTCGTCGAATGGTACCGGGTCGGCTTCGATCACCATGCGCTGATGGACGACGTCGCCACGCTGGTCGAGCGCATCCTCCCCGCGCTACGCCTCGAGCGGGCGACGTTCGCCGCGCTCGCGCAGCGCTGTGGTGCACCGGATCCGCGGCTGGCGCGCACCGACGAACTCGTGGCCTGGGCCGCTGCCGCCGGTTTCGAGGCCGGCCCGCGTGACGCCGCCGATCGCGTGCTGCTGCTCGATTTCCTGCTCAGTGAAGTCGTGCGTCGCGCCTGGCCGCGAGGGCAGGGCGGATTTGTCTATGATTTCCCCGTCGAGCAGGCCGCCTACGCGCAAGTGCGGCCGGGCCCGCCGCCGGTCGCCTCACGCTTCGAACTGATCATCGACGGGGTCGAACTCGCGAACGGGTGGCACGAGATCGAGGACGGTGCGACCCAGCGCGCGCGGCATGCCACGGAAGATGCGTTGCGCCGGGCCCGTGGACTGCCGGTATGTGCACCGGACCCGCGCCTGCTCGCGGCGCTGGACCACGGGCTGCCGGCATGCGCCGGCGTCGCGTTGGGGTTGGATCGGCTCGCGATGCTCGTCGTCGCTGCCAGGGATCTCGACGCGGTCGTAGCGTTCGGCCGGGACTGGACTTGAGAAAACGCTCGAATATCGACGCGGTTGTGCAGAAAAATCATTTATTTATAATCTTTAATCCATGGATTTCCTAAGGTCGCGGCCCGCCGCGGACGAGGATCGGATGAGCGTCTATTCCGTCGACAAGCTGATGGCTGAAGCGCGCCGCCTCGCAGCCGAATACCGGCGCACGACCGGCAAGACCTTGCCGATCAGCGGAGAAATCGCCGTCAACGACGCGATCCGACTGCTCGGTCTGGCGGCGGCCGATGAGCCCGGCCTCGGCTACGACGCGACGCGCGGTAGCGCAGACGGCGGACAGAAACTCCAGATCAAGGCCCGCGTCGTCTTCGAGGAAATCAAGAGCGCGCATCGCATCGGCGAACTGAAACTCGACCGGCCGTGGGATGCAGTGCTGCTCGTCCTGCTCGATCAGGACTATGAGCCGTTCGCGATCTACGAGGCGCAGCGGCCGGCGATCGAGGAAGCGCTCGAGGAAGCGCGTCCGAACAAGCGCGGCACGCTGACCGTGCCCCGTTTCCAGCGCATCGGCGCGCTGGTCTGGTCGCGCGACCAGACCGACGCCGCGGCGAGCGGCGCGATCGTCGCTTGAACCGGCCGCCGGTGCTGACGGCGGCGGCAGCGCTCGCGGCGGACGGCCCGCTCGCAACGGCCGTGCAGCGCTTCGAAGTGCGCACCGCGCAGATCGAGATGGCGACGCAGGTCGAGGCCACGATCGCCGAGCGCGGCATTCTCGTCTGCGAGGCCGGGACCGGCACCGGCAAGACGTTCGCCTATCTCGTGCCGGCCTTGCTGTCCGGTGCGCGCACGCTCGTGTCGACCGCGACGCGCACGCTGCAGGACCAGTTGTTCCACGTCGATCTGCCGCGCATCCGCCGCGCGCTGCAGTTGAAGACGACAGTCGCGCTGCTGAAGGGACGTTCGAACTATCTCTGCCTGCAGCGCCTGGCTCAGGCGGCGGGTGACCCGTTGCTCGGCCCGCGCGAGCAGCGCCATCTGCCGGTCATCGATGCGTGGTCGCGCACCACCGACGATGGCGATGTGTCGATGCTCGCGGACGTTCCCGAAGATTCACCGGTCTGGCCGTTCGTGACCTCGACCGTCGACAACTGTCTCGGCCATCGCTGTCCACGCTTCGATGACTGCCACGTCAAGGAAGCACGGCGCCGGGCGGCCGCGGCCGATCTCGTCGTCATCAATCATCACCTGCTGTTCGCCGACATGGCGTTGCGCGGCGAGGGCTTCGGCGAGATCCTGCCGACGGCACAGTGCGTCGTCATCGACGAGGCGCATCAGCTCCCCGAACTCGCGTCCGCGGCTTTCGGCCAGGCACTGTCGGCCCGCCAGTTGCGCGACCTCGCGCGCGACGCGTCGAAGGCCGTGCTTGCCGAGGCGTCCGACATGCCCGAGCTGCGCGACGCCGCGCGCGGTCTCGAGGAACGGGTCGCCGATGCCGTGCAGGCCTTGTCGCGCACACCCGGCCGCCAGCCGGGTGGGGCGCTCGCACGCGAGCCGGTGCTCGGCGCCGTGCTGGACGCGACACGCGGCGCGCTCGCGGCACTCGCCACGCGACTCGATGTCGTCGCCGAACGCGGTGCCGAACTCGATGCCTGTGCCCGCCGTGCGGCCGACTTCGACATCCGCTTCGCGGAATGCCTCGACGCCGGCGACGAGGACCGGGTGAGCTGGTTCGAAAGCAGTGCGCGCGGGTTCGTGCTGCATGCGACGCCGCTGTCGATCGCCGCACGTTATCAGGACCAGGTCGCCCATTACCCGGCAGCCTGGATCTACTGTTCCGGCACTCTCGCGATCGACGGCCAGCTCGCGCACTTCAGGCGCGAACTCGGCATCGAAGAGGCGCGCGAGGCGGTATGGCCGAGTCCCTTCGACTATCCACGGCAATCGTTGCTGTATCTGCCGAAGATCGACAGCAATCCAGGCGATCCCCGCTATCTACCGGCGTTCGTCGAGGAGGTGGCGGCGCTGGTCGCGGCGAGTCGCGGGCGCGCGTTCGTGCTTTTCACGAGTTATCGCGCGCTCGAGTACAGCGCGAACGCGTTGCGCACGCGCTGGCCGTTCCCGACGCTGGTCCAGGGCGAGGCGCCGCGCGCGCGTCTGCTCGAAGAATTCAAACGCCTCGGCAACGCCGTGCTGTTCGGGACTTCGACGTTCTGGGAAGGGGTCGACGTACGCGGCGAAGCGCTGTCGCTCGTCGTCATCGACAAGCTGCCGTTCGCGCCGCCCGACGATCCGATCGCAAAGGCGCGCGCCGAGCGGCTCGCCGCCGAAGGACGCAGCGCCTTCCAGGAACTCCAGCTACCCGCGGCGGTGCTGGCGTTGAAGCAGGGCGCCGGGCGCCTGATCCGCGACTCGACCGATCGCGGCGTGCTGGTGCTGTGTGACCCCCGGCTGCGAACGCGCGCCTATGGGCGCGTCTTTCTGCGCTCGCTGCCGCCGATGCGCCAGTCCGCATCGCGCGCCGACGTCGAGGCATTCTTCGACGCCGAATGTCCTCCGCCCTGAGACTGGCGCACGTCCGCCGGGCCGGGTAGATTCCCACGGCGCCGGCGCAGACCGGTCGCGCCGCACACCAAACCAGAGGGGACGCGATGAAGACGAAGAAAATCGGCGACATCTCGATCGATGTCGCAGTCGAGATGGCGATCGACGATGGCTTTCCGGCGAACATGCTGGTGCCGTCGTTCGAGCAGAGCATCATCGAACAGAACCACGACCTGCTGGTCCCGTTCTGCTTCAATCCGGCGACCGGCGGCTTGAAGCTCAGCATCCATACCTGGGTGATGCGCGTCGGCAAGGAAGTCATTCTGATCGACACCTGCAACGGCAACGACAAGGAACGCCCGAACTTCGAACTCGCGCACAAGCTGAACCTGCCGTATCTCGAGAAGCTCGCGGCGCTGGGCGTGAAGCCCGAGGACGTCACGATGGTGATGTGCACCCACCTGCACGTCGATCACTGCGGCTGGAATACGCGGCTGAAGAACGGCAAATGGGTGCCTACCTTCCCGAACGCACGCTACGTCTTCTCACGTGCCGAAATGGAGCAGTGGGATCCGCGCAGGAACCCGCCGGTCGAAGGGGACATCAACCTGAACGTGTTCGACGACAGCGTGCTGCCGGTCGTCGAGGCCGGGCAGGTCGATCTCGTCGAGGGCGACAAGGATCTCAACGAGATCATGCGCCTCGAACTCGCGCCGGGTCACACGCGCGGCAGCATGGTGATGAAAGTGCAGTCGAAGGGCCAGCACGCGATATTCGCCGGCGATACGCTGCATTCGCCGGTGCAAGCGATGCGCCCGCAGTGGAGCAGCGGCTTCTGCGCCGATCCGGTGCAGTCGGCGCAGACGCGGCGCAAGCTGATCGAATACTGCGTCGACAAGAACGCGCTGTTGATGCCGGCGCATTTCCCGCCGCCGCACGGCGTGCGGGTGCGCGCGCAGGGCGAGAATTTCGCGATTCAGCCCGAGTGAGGATCTGCCGGCGATGAGCGACACCGTGGCCGCGAAAGCGCGCGTCATGCTGCAGATGCAGGACGACATGAACGCGCGCGTCGATGCCGACTGGATCGCGCGCGACCGCGAGTGGTATCGCGCCGTATGGATCGAATGCGCCGAGTTGATGGATCACTACGGCGGCTGGAAATGGTGGAAGGCGACGAGCGGTGATCACGCGCAGGCACTGCTCGAAATCGTCGATATCTGGCATTTCGGCCTGTCGATGCGCATCACGCCGGCGCGCGACTTCGCGCGCGCGGCGGCGGCCATCGCCGCGGAATGGCGCAGCCCCGTCGCGATTGCGGGCTTCCTCGACGGCGTCGAGCGGCTCGCCGTCGCGGCGCTCGGTGAGCAGCGCTTCGACGTGGCGGTGATCCCGGCGCTGCTCGCCGCACTCGGGCGGGATTACGACGATCTGTATCGGGCCTACGTCGGCAAGAACGTGCTGAACTTCTTCCGTCAGGACCACGGTTACCGCGAGGGCAGCTACGTGAAATCCTGGGCAGGCCGCGAGGACAACGAACACCTCGTCGATGTGCTCGCCGGCCTCGACGTCGACGATGCCGGTTTCCGGACCGCCGTCTACGACGGCCTCGCCATGCGTTATCGCGCGGCCTGCGCCTCGAGGTAGCGGTCCGCGTCCAGCGCGGCCATGCAGCCGGAACCGGCCGAGGTCACGGCCTGGCGGTAGATCGGATCGGCACAGTCGCCGGCGGCAAACACGCCGGCGACGCTGGTCGCGGTCGCGAAGCCCTGGCTTCCGCTCTTGACGACGAGATAACCGCCTTTCATCTCGAGCTGGCCTTCGAAGATGCCGGTGTTCGGCTGATGACCGATCGCGATGAAGAGACCGTGCAATGGAATCTCGCGCGCCGCCCCGGTGTCCACGTGCTTGAGCCGCATGCCCGTCACGCCCTGCGCATCACCGAGCACTTCGTCGAGCGTCGAATTCCATTCGATGCTGACCTTGCCCTGCGCGACCTTGTCCTCGAGCTTGTCGACCATGATGCGCTCGGCGCGGAAGCGATCGCGACGGTGAACCACCGTCACGTGCGACGCGATGTTCGACAGGTACAGCGCTTCCTCGACCGCCGTATTGCCGCCACCGACGACGGCGACGGGCTTGTTGCGATAGAAGAAGCCGTCGCAGGTTGCGCAGGCCGAGACGCCCTTGCCGCGATAGGCCGTCTCCGACGGCAGGCCGAGGTACTTTGCCGAGGCACCGGTCGCGACGATCAGCGCGTCGCAGGTGTAGGTGCCCTGATCGCCGATCAGCGTGAACGGCCGCGCGTCGAGCCGCACGGTATGAATGTGATCATTGACGAGCCGCGTGCCGAACCGCTCGGCATGCGCTTTCATCCGCTCCATCAGCTCGGGCCCCATGACGCCCTGTGCATCGCCGGGCCAGTTGTCGACCTCGGTCGTCGTCGTCATCTGGCCGCCGACCTCGAGCCCGGTGATGAGAGTCGGCTCGAGCGCGGCACGCGCGGCATAGACGGCGGCGGTATAGCCGGCGGGCCCGGAACCGAGGATCAGAAGTCGGCTGTGCAAGTCGGTCATCGGAGAGTCCTGTACGCTGCGGGTTCGAGTGCCCGGCGCCGGCGCCGAGCCCGTATACTGCGCCGCGAGTCTACGGTGCGGATCGTGAAAACGGAAACCGCGCCGCGCGTGCGCCGTCGCCCGCGCACGTCGGAGTTCCCCGCCACCCTGTCCGTCAGCGAGAAGCCGATGAATCTGCCGAACACCATGCCCGCGATCGCCATCACTGCACCGGGCGGTCCCGAAGTCCTGCAAGCCGTTGAGCTGCCGCTGCCGACACCTGCCGACGGCGAAGTACTGATCAAGGTTGCTGCGGCCGGCGTCAATCGACCCGATTGTCTGCAGCGCGCGGGCCTCTACCCGGTACCACCGGAAGCGAGCCCGCTGCCGGGCCTCGAGATCGCGGGCGAGGTCGTCGCGCTCGGCCCGGGCGCGACACGCTGGCGGCCCGGCGATCGCGTCGTCGCGCTGGTCCACGGTGGCGGGTACGCCGGTTACTGCCGCGCGCACGCCGGACACTGTCTGCCGTGGCCGGCAGAACTGCCGGCAGTCGAAGCGGCGAGTCTGCCGGAGACCTGCTTCACGGTGCAGTACAACCTGTTCACCCGGGCGCATCTCAGCGCCGGGGAAAGCTGCCTGATCCACGGCGGCAGCAGCGGTATCGGCGCCACCGCGATCCAGCTCGCGAAAGCCGCAGGCGCGCGCGTGCTGACGACCGTCGGCAATGCCGAGAAGCAGCGCTTCTGCGTCGGGCTCGGCGCCGACGTCGCCATCGATTACAAGACCACCGACTGGCTCGACGCCGTACTGACGCAGACGCCGAAGCGGGGCGTTGACGTCGTGCTCGACATGGTCGCCGGTCCCTATGTCGAGAAAAACCTGAAGGCGCTGGCGCCGGACGGCCGTTACTCGATGATCGCCTTTCTGCTCGGCGCGAAGGCCGAGGTCAATTTCGGCCACGTCCTCGGCAAGCGGCTGACGATCACGGGATCGACGCTGCGACCGCAGTCGGTCGCGGCCAAGACCGCGATCGCGCGCGACGTCGAGGACAAGGTCTGGCCGCTCGTCGTCGCGGGTCGCTGTCGCAGCCCCGTCTTCCGGGTCTTTCCGCTGGCCGAGGCGGCCGCCGCGCATGCGCTGATGGAGTCGAGCCAGCACATGGGGAAGATCGTGCTGGTGCCATAGTGCGGTCTCCGCGGCGCACACGGCGGGCGAATTCCGGCATAATTGCCGCCCGCCCGGCCACGGCCGGGCTCATCCCGGTCCTGCGACCAGCCGCGCGACGCGTTGCCGTCATCGTCTGCGCGCACACGAAGGCCGGTTCTCGTCAAACAACCCCCGAGGAGGCGCGGCGTGCGTTCTGCCTATCTGTTCACCAGTGAATCCGTGTCCGAAGGCCATCCGGACAAAGTCTGCGATCGCATCTCCGACGAAGTCGTCGACTGTTTCTTCCGTGAAGCCGCGGCCGGCGGGCTTGATACCTCGCAGGTGCGCGTCGCCTGCGAAACGCTCGCGACGACCAACCGCGTCGTCATCGCCGGCGAGACGCGCGGACCGAAGACTGTGACGCCGGAGCTCGTCGCCCATCTCGCGCGCCTCGCGATCCGCGACATCGGCTACGAACAGGACGGCTTCCACTGGGAGCGCGCGCGCATCGAAGTCCTGCTGCATGCCCAGTCCGCCGACATCGCGCAAGGCGTCGACGCTGCCGCAAACAAGGACGAAGGTGCCGGCGATCAGGGCATCATGTTCGGCTATGCGTGCACCGAGACGCCGGATCTGATGCCGGCGCCGCTGTACTACTCGCACCGCATCCTGCATCTGATGGCGCAGGCGCGTAAGAGTGGGGCGGCGAAGATGCTCGGGCCGGATGCGAAGAGCCAGGTCACGGTGCGTTACGCCGACGGCAAGCCGGTCGAGGCGACACAGATCGTCGTCTCGACGCAGCATCTCGATGCGAGTCTGAAGTCGAACGACGTCCGCGCGATCGTCGAACCCCATGTGCGCGAGGCGCTGCCCGATGGCTGGATCACCGGCAAGACCGTGTGGCACGTCAACCCGACCGGCGCCTTCGTGATCGGCGGACCGGACGGCGACTGCGGGCTCACCGGCCGCAAGATCATCGTCGACACCTACGGCGGGGCGGCCCCGCACGGCGGTGGCGCGTTCTCCGGCAAGGATCCGTCGAAGGTCGACCGCTCCGCGGCGTATGCGTCGCGCTATCTCGCGAAGAACGTCGTCGCGGCCGGCCTCGCCGAGCGCTGCACGATCCAGTTGTCCTATGCGATTGGCGTGGCGAAGCCGCTGTCGCTGTACGTCGATGTGCACGGCACGGGGAAAGTCGACGAGGCGAAGCTCGAGCAGGCGCTTGCCGAGGTAATGGATCTGACGCCGCGCGGGATCCGCACTCATCTGAAGCTGAACCGTCCGATCTACGCCCGCACTGCGGCCTACGGCCATTTCGGGCGCCCGGCGGAAGCCGATGGCGGCTTTGCGTGGGAGAAGACCGATCTGGTCGACACCCTGCAGCGCGCACTCGGTTGACGCGCCGGCAACGCACGGCAGCGAATGCAATCCCGATATGTTGGAAAAGGCACCCTACATGAGCAGAGGCAACCCGGGCTCCCGGGGCAACGGCCGCGCGACGCGCGGCGCAAAGAAGGCGGCATCCCCGGACTACGTCGTCAAGGACATCGGACTCGCGGCGTTCGGCCGCACCGAGATCGAACTCGCCGAGCAGGAGATGCCCGGCCTGATGGCGATGCGGGAGGAATACGGGAAGAGCAAACCGTTGAAGGGCGCGCGGATCAGCGGCTCGCTGCACATGACGGTGCAGACCGCGGTGCTGATCGAAACGCTGCAGCATCTCGGGGCGCAGGTACGCTGGGCGAGCTGCAACATCTTTTCGACGCAGGATCACGCCGCGGCGGCGATCGCGAGGGCCGGCACGCCGGTCTTCGCGTACAAGGGCGAATCGCTCGAGGAGTATTGGGACTTCACCGATCGCATTCTCGACTGGGGTGACGGGCTCGGGCCGAACATGATTCTCGACGACGGTGGCGACGCCACGCTGTTCGTTCACCTCGGCTACAAGTACGAGCAGTCCAGGGCTGCGCTGCCGGCCGGCAGCAATCCCGAGGAAGTCGCGCTGTACAACCAGTTGCGCAAGTCGCTGAAGCGCGATCCGGATCGTTTCCGGCGCATCGCACCGGGCATTCGCGGCGTCACCGAAGAAACGACGACCGGCGTACACCGGCTGTACCAGATGCATGAGCGCGGCGAACTGCTGTTCCCGGCGATGAACGTCAACGACTCGGTGACGAAATCGAAGTTCGACAACCTGTACGGCTGCCGCCACTCGCTGGTCGATGCGATCAACCGCGCGACCGACGTCATGCTGTCCGGCAAGGTCGCGGTCGTCGCCGGCTATGGCGACGTCGGCAAGGGTTCCTGCCAGTCGCTGCGCGGGCAGGGCGCGCGCGTGATCGTCACCGAGATCGATCCGATCTGCGCGCTGCAGGCCGCGATGGAAGGCTACCAGGTGATGAAGATGGACGACGCGTGCCGGATCGGCGACGTCTTCGTGACGACGACGGGCTGCTGCGACGTGATCACCGAGCGCCACATCAAACAGATGAAGGACCTCGCGATCGTCTGCAACATCGGCCACTTCGACAGCGAAATCCAGATCGAGAAGCTGCGCAAGTACAAGTGGCATGAAGTCAAGCCGCAAGTCCATCGCATCGAGACCGGCAATCGCAAGAGCATCATCCTGCTCGCCGAAGGCCGGCTCGTGAACCTCGGTTGCGCGACGGGCCATCCGAGCTTCGTGATGTCGAACTCGTTTACCAACCAGACGATTGCGCAGATCGAGTTCTACCAGAATGCGGACAGTTACCGCACCGGCGTGTACACGCTGCCGAAGTCACTCGATGAGAAGGTCGCACGCCTGCATCTGACGAAGATTGGTGTCGAACTCGACGTGCTGACGAAAGATCAGGCAAAGTACCTCGGCATACCCGTCAGCGGACCGTACAAGTCCGAACATTACCGCTACTGAGCGCATACGGCGGGGAACGGCGCGCTGCCGTCTCCGCCGTCTGCAGCGGCATCGGGGGTCGCGACCATGCTGAAGAACACGCCTGAACGCTACGGGCTCGTCACGAAGCTGCTGCACTGGATCATCGCGTTCTCGATCCTCGGTCTGATCTGGCTCGGCTGGGAGATGGTCGACCTGACCTACTACGATCCCTGGTATCACAAGTCGCTGAGTCTGCATCGCGTGCTCGGGCTCGTGGTGCTGGGTCTCGCCGTGTGCATGCTGGTGTGGCAGCGGGTCTCCAGGCCGCCGCCGCTGCCGGGCTCCATTTCACGCGTCCAGCAGGCGGCGGCCCACGCGGTGCATCGCCTGCTGTTTCTGATGATGCTGCTGCTGCCGGTCACGGGTTACCTGATTTCCACGTCCGCGGGCCAGGCCATTCCAGTGTATGGGCTCTTCGAGGTGCCGGTGCTGGTGCAGGTCGGCGAGCAGACCCGCGATCTCATCATCGCCGTCCATTACTATTGCGCGTACGGCACCGGTCTGCTCGCAGCGGTGCACGCGGCGGCGGCACTCAAGCATCAATTCGTCGACCGTGATGGCGTTCTCGCCCGCATGATCTGGCGCTGAGGGCGCCAGCCCCGGCGCCGCTGCCGTTCTCTTCATCTGCTCGCATCACCATGGCGCTTCAACTTCACAATTCGCTCAGCCGTCGCAAGGAAGTTTTCGTGCCCGGCGATCCGGCCCGGATCACGATGTACGCCTGCGGGCCTACGGTGTACAACCCACCGCACATCGGCAACGCACGCGCGGCAGTCGTCTACGACGTGCTCTACCGCGTGTTGCAACGGCATTATCCGAACGTCATCTACGCCCGCAACATCACCGACGTCGACGACAAGATCAACCTGGCGGCGAAGGAGTCGGACGTACCGATCTCGGCGATCAGCGAACGTTTCGCTGCGGTCTATCATCGCGACATGGCGGCACTCGGCGCGCTCGATCCCGTGATCGAGCCGCGGGCCACCGCCCACATTCCGCGCATGATCGCGATGATGGAGACGCTGCTCGCGAGCGGTCATGCGTATGTCGCCGCAGGCCACGTGCTGTTTCATGTGCCGTCTTATGCCGAGTACGGCCGCCTCGCCGGTCGTACCCGCGACGAGATGATCGCCGGCGCGCGCGTCGACGTCGCGCCGTTCAAGCGCGATCCGGCCGATTTCGTGATGTGGAAGCCCTCGCCGGACGAACTCCCGGGCTGGGACAGCCCGTGGGGACGCGGCCGGCCGGGCTGGCACATCGAATGCTCGGCGATGATCGAGCAGCACCTCGGCGACACGATCGACATCCACGGCGGTGGCAATGATCTGAAATTCCCGCATCACGAAAACGAAATCGCGCAGAGTACCTGTGCGCACGGCGGCACGCTGTTCTGCCGCTACTGGGTGCACAACGGCTTCGTCGAGATCGAGAACGAGAAGATGTCGAAGTCGCTCGGCAACGTGCTGCTCGTGCAGAATCTCCTGCAGCGCTTCCCGGGCGAGGCGATACGCCTGGCCTTGCTCAAAGGGCGTTACCGCGAACCGATAAGCTGGAGCGAGGGCCTGATCGGCGATGCCAAGTCGCAGCTCGATCGTCTCTACGGCGCGCTGCGCCGGCTGCGCGAGGTCGTGCCCACCGTCCCTTGCGTGCCGAATGCGGCGTTCACCGCCGCGATGGACGACGATCTCAACAGTCCGCAGGCGCTGGCGGTGCTGATGGAACTCGTCACGCGGGCGAACGTCGCAACGGAGGAGGCCGAACTCGGCCGGCTCAAAGCGGCGCTGCTCGGCGGCGGTGCCGAACTCGGCATCCTGCAGCAGGATCCGGACGCGTGGTTCTCCTACGCAGCGACCGGCGCGATCGATGTCGAGAAGGTCGAGGCGCTGATTGCGGCGCGAACGGCGGCGCGGGCCGCGAAGCAATGGGCGGAGGCCGATCGTCTTCGCGCCGAACTGACGGCGCTCGGCGTCGTGATCGAAGACGGCGCGCAGGGCACGACCTGGCGCACCGCCTGAGCCGGTCGGACGATTTCAGAGGAGGATCACATGCACGCTTCGTCCGCCGGACTCGACTCCACCGCCGAGCTCGTCGCCGCGCAGGAAGAGATCGTCGAGACGTTCTCGCTGCTCGAGGACTGGACCGATCGCTACCAGTACATCATCGATCTCGGCAAACGGTTGCCGCCGTTTCCCGAGGAATACAAGACCGAAGGCTACCGCCTGAAAGGCTGCCAGTCGCAGGTGTGGATCAAGACCGAGCTCGTCGACGGTCTGCTGCATATCCGGGCCACGAGCGACTCGGCAATCGTCGCCGGCCTCATCGCACTGCTGCTGCGCGTCTACAGCGACCGCCGCCCCGCTGACATCATCGCCACGCCACCCGATTTCATCCGCCGCATCGAACTCGAATCCCATCTGTCACCGACCCGCAGCAACGGCCTGTCGGCCATGATCCAGCAAATCCGCCAGATGGCGGTCGAGGCACTGGCGAAGGTACATCGTGCCTCCTGAAGGCACTGGACTTGCCACAGAGAACACCGGGAACACGGAGGGAATATGAGTTGGCCGTGCCGCGCTCACCGGTGTGGGTTCTTGGAGCGCGGATGAATTGGCGCGTGAAGCGCAATTCACCCGCCTCGGTGTTCTCGGTGGCAAAAACCGCCCGTCAATCCTGCAACGAGTCCCAGATACGGGCCATCTC
>JADZCB010000022.1 GCA_020851775.1 Gammaproteobacteria bacterium | reverse complement strand
GGGAAAGCCGGGACACCCACCAAGCCCCCACCAAGCCCAGGCGCGCGAGGGCCAGCCGAAATAAATCCGTCCCTCATCGCGCGCGGTACAATCCGGCGCTGACACGGTGGCAGGCACAACATGGCAACGCTCGCGCAGAGACACATCCTCCTCGTCGTCACCGGCGGCATTGCGGCCTATAAAGCGCCGGACCTTGTCCGCCGCCTGCGGGATGCGGGCGCCACGGTGCGCGTCGCGATGACGCCTGCAGCCACCAAATTCGTGCGGCCGCTCACCTTCCAGGCCGTGTCCGGCGTATCGGTGCACGTCGATCTGTTCGATCCCGGGGCCGAAGCGGCGATGGGCCACATCGAACTCGCGCGCTGGGCGGATCTCGTCGTCGTCGCGCCGGCGAGCGCGGACTTCATCGCCCGCCTCGCCCACGGCCTCGCCGACGATCTGCCGAGCACACTGTGTCTCGCGACCGCCGCACCGATCCTTGTCGCGCCGGCGATGAACCGGCTGATGTGGGCGCATGCCGCGACGCAGGCGAATGTCGCCGTATTGCGTGCGCGCGGTGTCCGCTTCGTCGGGCCCGACGAGGGCGAACAGGCTTGCGGCGAAACCGGAGCCGGCCGCATGGCCGAACCACCGGCGATCGTCGTGGCCGCGTTGTGCGCTCAGGGTGGCGACGCGCTGGCGGGATTGCGCGTGCTGCTGACGGCTGGCCCGACGCAGGAGCCAATCGATCCCGTCCGCTTCATCACCAATCGAAGCTCCGGCAAGATGGGCTATGCGGTCGCGGCAGCGGCGCGAGACGCCGGGGCGCGAGTCACGCTGATCACCGGGCCGACCCGGCTCGTCGCGCCGGCGGGCTGCGAGGTCGTCGCGGTGACGACTGCCCAGGACATGCTCGACGCCGTGCTCGCGCGCGTCGCCGACTGCGACATCTTCATCGCGAGCGCCGCGGTCGCCGACTACACCATCGCGACGCCGGCCCCGCACAAGGTGAAGAAGGCGGGGACGGCGCTCACGCTGACTCTCACACCGACTCCCGATATACTCCGAACCGTCGCGACTCGGGCTGGCGCCCCTTTCACCGTGGGCTTCGCCGCTGAAACAGAACGCCTCGCCGAACATGCGCGGGGCAAGCTGACCTCCAAGTCGCTGAACATGATCGCCGCCAATCTCGTCGGCCGCGTCGGTACGGGGTTCGAAAGCGACGACAACGAACTCAGCGTGTTCTGGAAGGGCGGGGAACGGCAGCTTGGCAAAGCCGCGAAACAGGCGCTCGCCCGCGATCTGGTAGCCATCATCGCGGAGCGTTACCGTGCGGAAGCCGTCCATTCCGAGTGATCTGCTGAAACGCATTCCAAAGCGCGCGCTCGTCGCGGCGCTGGTCGTTGCTGCGCTCGGCGTGCTCGGTTGGCACGCGTGGAACACCAGGCAGCGCAATGTCGCCGAAACAGCGGCCATCGCCCAGCGCGAGCAGGCGGCGGATGCCGTGCGGCTCGCCGGCCAGGTGGGAGTGGCGCTCGACGACGTACGCGCGACGCTCGATCGCCTCGCCGAAGATCCGAAAGTCGTCGCCGCACTGACCGGCGCGCCCGACGTCAGGCGCGCACTCGGGCAGTCGCTCGGCACCACCATCCCTGGCACGTTGCTGCTGCGTCTCGTGCCGGCCGGGACGGTGCAGCCGGACGAATCCCAGCATCCGCCGTTGACCTATGCCTCGATCGCCTTGTTGCGTCAGGCCGCCGTGCAGGAAAGGCCGGTCGCCGCGGAACTGCATCTCGGCGGGACACCGGATGCGCACGTCGCGCTCGTGCGGCGCGTCCCGCCCGCCGGCGATCCGGTCGGCTTCCTGCATGTCGCGCTCGATCCGAAAGTGATTGCCGAGACCGTCGCAGCGCTCGATGGGCAGGCGTTCGAGATCGAGGTCCGCCAGTCGGTGCCCGGTGCGCCACCCTTCGTGCTCGCGAAGAACGGCGTTGCCGGGGACGGCCGCATCGACGTCGCACAAGCCGCAGTGCCCGGTACGACATGGCAGCTCGTGCTGCGGCAACGCGGCGGCGGCGGGGAAACGGGCGCAGGCTTCGCGATCGCGCCGCTGCTGTTGCCGGCAGCCGGGCTCGCACTCGTCGTGCTCGCGCTCGTCGCGCTGCTGCGTCGCCGCGGCAGCAGCATCGGCCCGGGAGTCGGTGTCCGCCAGGAGACGTCAGATTATCAGGGCGCGGTGCGCGCGATTCTCGACGGTGAATATCCCGGCCTCGAAGCCCTGCTGCCCGGTGCGCCGGTACGTCGGGTGCCTGCCGTGCAGCGCGCAAGCGGTGACAGCCTGCCGCTGCTCGAGCGCACGACGGAGATCCCGGCCGTCGATGTGCAGCGCATGCCGGCCCCGGCTGCGCCGGCGACTCCCGCCCCCGCCGCGCCGCCGGCGGAGATCGATCCCGTCATCTTCCGCAGCTACGACATCCGTGGCGTCGTCGGCCGCGCGTTGAGCAACGCGGCGATGGTGCATCTCGGTCGCGCGATCGGATCCGAGGCGCGCTCGCTCGGCCAGCAGACCGTGATCGTCGCGCGTGACGGCCGTGTCTCGAGTGTCGCGCTGCAGGAGTCGCTGGTCGAAGGCCTGCTGGCGGCCGGCTGTGACGTGCTCGAGATTGGTCTCGTGCCGACGCCGGTGTTGTACTTCGCGACGCATTATCTCGACACGCGCACGGGCGTGATGATCACCGGCAGCCACAATCCGCCGGAGTACAACGGCCTGAAGATCGTGCTGAACGGTACGGCTCTGTCGGGTGACGCGATCCAGGCGATCCGACGTCGCGTCGAACAGCAGGATTACACGAGTGGGCAGGGTACGCTGCAACAGACCGAGATCGTGCCGGACTACATCCGTCGCATCACCGAGGAAATCCCGGTCTCGCTCGGCCGCACGCTGAAGATCGTCGTCGACTGCGGCAACGGCGTGCCGGGCATCGTCGCGCCGCACATCCTGCGCGCGATCGGACACGACGTCATCGAGCTCTACTGCGAAGTCGACGGCGAATTTCCCAACCACCACCCGGATCCGAGCGAGCCGGCGAACCTCGAGGATCTGATCATCATGGTCAGGCACGAGGACGCCGATCTGGGTCTCGCCTTCGACGGCGACGGCGATCGCCTCGGCGTCATCGACCGCGACGGCAACATCCTGTGGGCCGATCGTCAGCTCATGCTGTTCGCACGCGACGTGCTCTCGCGCAATCCCGGTGCAACGATCGTCTACGACGTCAAATGTTCGCGACGTCTCGCCGAGGTGATCCGCGAGGCCGGTGGTGTGCCGCTGATGTGGAAGACGGGCCATTCGCTGATCAAGTCGAAGATGGTCGAGACCGGCGCGCTGCTCGGCGGCGAGATGAGCGGCCACATCTGTTTCAAGGAACGCTGGTACGGTTTCGACGATGCGCTCTATGCCGCAGCGCGCCTGCTGGAGATCCTGGTCAATGCCGGGATCCCGCCCGAAGAGGTCTTCGCCGGCCTGCCCGATGGCGTCGCGACGCCCGAACTGAAGATCCCGCTGCTGGAAGAACGGCATGCCGAGTTCATGGCGCGGATCGTCGCCGCCGCCGATTTTCCCGATGGCGAGGTCACCGACATCGACGGCCTGCGCGTCGATCTGCCACACAGCTGGGGACTCGTGCGGCCCTCGAACACGACGCCGTCCCTGGTGTTGCGCTTCGAGGGCGACGACGCGAACGCGCTCGACGAGATCGAGGAGCGCTTCCGACACCTGCTCAAATCTGTCGACCCCGACCTCGACATGCCGTTCTGACGCGGCAGCCGCGGTCCCAATTCCAACCAGTCCGAACGGAGAACTGCCGGATGCCGCTCGCGCAAGCGCAAGCCATCACCGCCGCCCACGTCCTGACCGAAGCGCTGCCCTATATCCAGCGCTACCAGGGCAAGACCATGGTCATCAAGTACGGCGGCAACGCGATGACCGAGGATGCACTGAAGAACGGTTTCGCGCGCGATATCGTGCTGATGAAACTCGTCGGCATCAATCCGATCGTCGTCCACGGCGGCGGTCCCCAGATCGGGACGCTGCTCGACCGTCTCGGCATCAAGAGCCATTTCGTCGATGGCATGCGCGTGACCGATGCCGAGACGATGGACGTCGTCGAAATGGTGCTCGGCGGTCTCGTCAACAAGGAGATCGTCACGCTGATCAATTCGCATGGCGGCCGTGCGATCGGCTTGACCGGCAAGGACGGTCCGCTGCTCTACGCGAAGAAAATGGTGTTGACCCGGCGGCGCGAAGCGCTCGCGGCGCCCGAGATCATCGATCTCGGTCACGTCGGCGAAGTCTCGGGCGTCAACGAGCGGGTGCTCGACTATCTCGCGAAGGGCGACTTCATCCCGGTGATCGCGCCGATCGGGGTCGGTGAAGACGGCGCTTCCTACAACATCAACGCCGATCTCGTCGCCGGCAAAATCGCCGAAGTGCTCAAGGCCGAGAAGCTGATCATGCTGACCAATATCCGTGGCCTGCTGAACAAGCAGGGCGAACTGTTGACCGGGCTCGGCGCGGACGAGGTCGATGCGCTGATCGCGGACGGTACAATCAGCGGCGGCATGCTGCCGAAGATGGACTCGGTGCTCGACGCAGTGAAGGCGGGCGTCAATCGCGCCCACATCATCGACGGCCGCATCGAACACGCGGTGCTGCTGGAACTGTTCACCGACAGCGGCATCGGCACGCTGATCGAGCGTCGCTGATCAGCGTCTCGTGAAGACTGCCCGCCAGCAGCAGATCCTCGAAGTGCTCGCGACCGAGCTCGAGTCGCGGCCTGGTGCCCGCATCTCGACGGCGAGCCTCGCTGCGGCACTCGGCGTGTCGGAGGCGGCGCTGTACCGCCATTTCGCGAGCAAGGCGAAGATGTTCGACGCCTTGATCGATTTCGCCGAGGAGACGGTCTTCGGTCTCGCGAACCGCATCCTCGGCGAAACGGCGGACGCCGCAGCGCGCTGCGGCCGCATCTGCGGGGTGGTACTGGCGTTCGCCGACAAGAATCCCGGCATCACGCGGGTGCTGATGGGCGATATCCTCGTCGGCGAACATGAACGGCTGCGCGCACGCGTCGCCCAGTTCTTCGATCGGCTGGAAACCCAGTTGCGCCAGGTGCTGCGGGATTCACTGCTGACCGCCGGCGCGCAGCCCGATCGCGCGCTGATCAACGCGGCGGCCAACCTGATCCTCGCCAGCGTCACCGGCCGCCTCGCGCACTACGTGCGCAGCGCCTACCGCCACTCGCCGTCCGCGCAATGGGACGAACAATGGCAGATGCTCGCGCAGGGCATCTTCGTCGTGCGGGGCGCTTCGTAGCCTGCCACGGTCGACTCTGTCGCTGCGGACATGGTCGTTTTTGCCACCGAAAACACAGAGGAGGATGAGAATAGGCCGTGTCCTCTCGGCTTTGTGCCGAGCTGGAATGCCGCTGAATGTTGTGCCGTTAAAGAGGCTTAACCGCCGGCACGGCCACCTTCATCCCCCTCTGTGTTCTCGGTGGCAAAACCGCCTGTCAGCAGCTACAGGCTCTCTTCGTGAATCAATTGGCGGTCGCCGTACGCTGGGCGCGGAGTTCGCGGAAGCGGGCGACGTCGGCGTCGAACTTGGCACGGATCGCGTCCTGCTCGCGGCGCTTGTCGGCGATGAACTCGTGCTGTTCGTCGATCTGTCTGCGCACCGACTCGATGTTCGCCGACAATGTCTCCGGCACCTTGTGTCCGCGTTTTTCGACGTCGGCCGCCTGAGTGATCATCTGATCGATCTGCCGGTTAAGTTTGGCGACATGGCTCTCGGTGATCTTGATCTGCGCTTCGACATTCGTGAGCTGACCATCGCGGGCGAGGATCAGATCGTCCTCCGAACTGAAGGTGTCGAGTAGCACGCGATCGGCCTTGGCGCGTTCCGCCGCCGCGGCCTGGGCTTCGGCTTTCGCCTTGGCGTCCGCCACGCGGCGCTCGCGTTCGGCGACGATCTCCGCCCGAGTGCGGCTGCGCGGCTGCTTCTTGACGACGAGACCGCTCTTGCTCTTCTCCTCATGTTCGCCCTGCGCATACTCGGGCGGTACCGTATTGCCGCACTCGCGCACGCCTTCGCCGTTCGTCCAGCACTTGATGCCCGCCTGCGCGGCGCCGGGCAGCAGCACGCATGCCAATACCAGCGCCATCGCGTGCCAGCCACGGAAAACCGACTGCTCGAAACTCATCACCTGTTCACCCCGTGAGCCGACACCGGCGCCGCTCCTGGTTCACTGCTGAATATGCCGCGCGGCCCGCGGCGGACCGGGCGCTCAGGCCGCTCCACGCGGCGCGGCGCCATAGCGACGAAGATAGTCGTCGATTGCCGCAAGATCTTGAGCGGCATCGCCGTGATCGGCCAGATAATGACGGACGTCGGCCAACGTAACGATGCTTAACACCGGCATGCCGTGTTTCTCTTCGACCTCCTGGGCCGCCGAGAGTGCGCCCTGCCCGCGCTCCTGGCGGTCCAGCGAGATCAGGACACCGGCCGGCGTCGCGCCGGCGGCACGGATGAGGCCGACCGACTCGTTGACGGAGGTGCCGGCGGAAATCACGTCGTCGACGATGACCACGCGCCCGGCAAGGGGTGCGCCGAGCGTCATGCCGCCCTCGCCGTGATCCTTGGCCTCTTTGCGGTTGAAACAGAATGGGACGTCGCGGTGATGATCGCGGGCAAGGCCGATGGCGACGGCGGCACCGAGCGGAATGCCCTTGTAGGCCGGTCCGAACAGCATGTCGAAACCAAGGCCCGAGGCGACGAGCGCCGCCGCGTAATATTCCCCGAGTTGCGCCAGCGCGCTGCCCGAGTCGAACACACCCGTGTTGAAGAAATACGGGCTCTGGCGACCCGACTTCAGCGTGAAGCTGCCGAAACGCAACGCCTTGCGCGCGAGCGCGAAGTCGATGAAGGATCGCTGGTATGCCTGCATGGAAGCCTGACTCGTGAACGACGGCGTATCATAGCGACGCCCTCGATCGGCAGCGATAGGCTTCCCCGCACCCACGTCACGAAACCCGCATGCGCATCATCACTTTGAACTGCAACGGCATCCGTGCCGCCCACCGCAAGGGCTTCTACACCTGGCTCGCCGCTCAGGACGCGGATCTGGTCTGCCTGCAGGAAACCAAGGCGCAATCCGCCCAGCTCGAGCCTGCGCTGTGCGAACCGCCGGGCTGGCACGCGTATTTCGAGGATGCCGAGAAGCCCGGCTACAGCGGCGTGGCCGTGTTCAGCCGCCATGCGCCCGACCGCGTGGTGCGCGGTCTAGGCTTCCCGGACTTCGATCGCGAGGGGCGCTACCTGCAGCTCGATTTCGGGCGCTTGTCGGTCGCATCGATCTATCTGCCGTCCGGCTCCTCGAGCGAGGTGCGGCAGGCGGCAAAGTTCGATTTTCTCGCCCGCTACATGCCCGTGCTGCGTACGCACCGCGTCAGCGGCCGCGAATTCGTGCTGTGTGGTGACTGGAACATCGCGCACAAGGAAATCGACCTGAAGAACTGGCGGTCGAACCAGAAGAACTCGGGCTTCCTGCCCGAGGAACGCGCATGGCTCGACGAGCTGTTCGGCGACGGCGGCTGGGTCGATGCTTTCCGCGTCGTCGACCAGGGCGCCGATCGTTACACGTGGTGGTCGAACCGCGGTCAGGCGCGTGCCAAGAACGTCGGCTGGCGCATCGATTATCACGTCGTCACGCCGGGCCTGCGCGAACGCATTGCGGACGTCGCGATCTATCGCGAACAATTCTTCTCCGACCACGCGCCGCTGATCGTCGACTACGGCTTCACACTCGATGAGTTCCGCAGCGATGCCCCGCCGCCGCCGTCACCTGCCCGACGCCGAAAGCGATAGACCGCGATTTCGCTGAAGAGGTTCGGCAGCAGCCGCATCGCGAGCGCCGAACGGTGCGCGGTGTCGACTGCTGCGTGCTGCAGGATCTCGATGCGCTCGAGCGTGCACAGCGCTTCGAAGTCGCGCACGGTGCACATGTGGATGTTCTGCGTGTCGTACCAGGTGCTCGGCAGGTGACGCGTGACGGGCATGCGTCCGGCGAGTACCTGCAGCCGGCAGCGCCAGTGGCCGAAATTCGGGAAGGTCACGATGCCCTCGCGGCCTACGCGCAGCATCTCGCGCAACAGCCGGTTCGGATAGTGCACGGCCTGCAGCGTCTGGGTCATCACGACGTAGTCGAAGGAATCGTCGTCGAAGTCCGACAGCCCGCGATCGAGATCGGAATGGATCACGTTCACGCCGGAGGTGATGCACTGGACGATGTTGTCGAGATCGATCTCGATGCCGTAGGTCGTGCAGTTGCGCTCAAGCTTGAGTTGCGCGAGCAGCGAGCCGTCACCGCAGCCGAGATCGAGCACGCGGCTGCCGGGACGGATCCAGCCGGCGATCAGCGCCTGTTCCTCGCGCAGTTTCACGGGGTGATCGCCGAGAGCGGAATGCCCTGGAAGTACGTGCGCAGTACGTGGTGGTACATCGGCACCTCGAGCAGGAAGGAATCGTGCCCCTGTTCGGATTCGATGTCGACGTAGCTGACGTCGCGATCGGCATCGAGCAGCGCCCGGACGATCTCGCGCGAACGGGCCGGCGAGAAGCGCCAGTCGCTGCTGAACGACACCACGAGGTATTTCGCGCGGGTCCGTGCGACCGCCTGCGCGAGTCTGCCGTCATGGTCGCGCGCCGGATCGAAGTAATCGAGCGAGCGGGTCATCAGCAGATAAGTGTTCGCGTCGAAGCGCTTCACGAACGACGTGCCCTGGTGTCGCAGGTAGCTTTCGATCTGGAATTCGACGTCGTAGCCGAAACCGGGCTTGCCGTCGCGCAGTTCACGCCCGAAGCGCGCCATCAGCACGTCGTCCGACAGATAGGTGATGTGTCCCAGCATGCGTGCGAGCATCAGCCCGTGTTCGGGGACGACACCGTGCTCGTAATAACGCCCGCCATGAAAGTTCGCATCGGAGCGGATTGCGTGGCGCGCAACTTCGTTGAAGGCGATGTTCTGCGTCGACAGCTTCGACGCCGCGGCGATCACGATCGCGTGACGGATGCGCGTCGGAAAATCGACCGTCCATTGCAGCGCCTGCATGCCGCCGAGGCTGCCGCCGAGCACCGCCGCCCACGCGTCGATGCCGAGCGCGTCGGCGAGCCGCGCCTGGCTCACGACCCAGTCGCGCACGGTCACGATCGGGAAGTCCGGGCCAAAGCGCTTGCCCGTCGCCGGATTCACGCTGAGCGGCCCGGTCGAGCCGGCACAGCCGCCTAGATTGTTCGGGCAGACGACGAAGAATCGCTCGGTATCGACCGGCTTGCCGGGTCCGATGCAGTTGTCCCACCAGCCGGGTCGCTTGTCGTCTTCGGCATGGTAGCCCGCAGCGTGATGATCGCCGGAGAGCGCATGGCAGACGAGGACGGCGTTGTCGCGCGCGGCATTGAGTTGGCCATAGGTCTCGTAGACGAGTTCATAGCCGGGCAGCGACACGCCGCACTCCAGCGCGATCGGCTCGTCGACGCGCAGCCGCTGCGGGGTGACGACACCGACGCTGTGCGCGGGGAAGACGGGGGTCATGACGTACGGGATCCTCAGGCGCGCGGGCGGCGGGGCAGCGAGTCTAAAGAGGGGGCATGCACCGGACAAGGCTCGCCACCGAGCGTCACGAACCAGGCAGGCAGCACGCGCGGTGCCGCGAGTTCGACGGTCTTGGTCGCGGCATGCGCGCCCTGCGTCAACGTGACCGCCCGGCGCGGCAGATCGAAGGCGCGCGCGAGCAGACTGATCAACTCCTCGTTCGCCTTGCCGTCGACCGGCGGCGCGGCCAGGCGTACGCGCAGCCGTTGCCCGTGCAAGCCGTCGACGCCCGGTGCGCGGGCGCGCGGCTGGACGTGCACGTTCAGCACCAGCACCTCATCTCGCCATGCATGCCAGTCGCCGGGCTTCAGAGCAGCGACATCGCGAAGTCGCGCAGCGGAGCGACCACCAGCATCTGCAAAAGCTGCAGCGCGATCAGCGCGAGCATCGGTGTGAGATCGAGTCCGCCGAGCGGCGGCAGCACCGCGCGCAGTGGCTTCAGCAGCGGCTCGGTGATGGCGTCGATCAGTGACAGCGCGGGGTTGT
>JADZCB010000021.1 GCA_020851775.1 Gammaproteobacteria bacterium | reverse complement strand
GTCGGTGCTCGTGGCGCGCGCTGCCGAAATCGTGTTGAAAAGCGAGGCGACGGCAACGGGCACGTTCCCGAAGTGCACACCGCCCGTCGTCAGCACGAAGTCGTCGTTGTACAGCGCCTCCCAGATGCCGAGCTGGATGGCGGCGGACTCGGTGCTGTTGACCGGCTTCAGCCAGCGATAGGCGTCGCCGCCGAAGTGCGCGTTGACCGCGCCGAGGAAATCGAGCACTGCTGCGTCCGCACCGGGAACCACCACCGCGGACGCGAGGGGAGCGACCGTGTAGGTCGCGCCGGACTGCAGCGTCTGCGCGAGATCAAAGCAGTACGCGTAGAAATCGGATTCGTCCTCGTACAGGAGCGAAGTGTCGAATCCGCTCGAGCCGGTCACCGTGCCCTCGAAGCGGCCGGCGCCCGCGTTGACCGAATGGTTGACCGGGTAATAGATGGTGCCGACGTTGGTCCCGGCGGGATCGAACGGCGGGCTGTCCCATTGCACGGTGATCGTCGCGGCCGACAGCGACGCGGACAACGCGAACAGGACAGGTGCGAGCGAGAGTCTCTTGCAGGTCACGCGGAAGCCTCCAGCGGGCGGTAATGCTTTCCGGTCAGCAAACGGAGTGCCACGTAAGACAAAGCCCTGACGCGATTCGGATTTACACGTATCGAGCGGCGACAGACGGCACTCGTGTAAGCGGCGTCGACGAAGCCGAATCCCGGCCGGCGTCGTCGGGCGACCCACGGTGCTGGTGCGGGCCGTCGCTCCAGGGCGGGCGGCGAAAAGAAAAAGGCGGCCGGAGCCGCCTTCGAAGGAGTCCCCGGCCGCTATCGCCGCTTCACGCGTCGACGGAGTCCCGCCGCACCGAGAAGACCCGCGCCAAGAAGCGCGAGCGTGCCTGGCTCGGGAACCACCGCCTGCTGAAGCAGCAGCGGCGAGCCGCTGCCGTCGAAGTCGAAGCTCGTAGTCCGCGGGCCGTCGCCATGAGTCACGCGCACGAGCAGCGTCATCGAGAACGCGCCGTCGACGAGACGCGTTTGCGAGAAGCTGCCGGAGATCGGGCCGCCCGAGCTGGTGCTGGAGCCGACCAGCTGGCTGAGGCCGAATAGCGAGTTGGTGTCGTCGATCCACATCTCCCACTCGACGCTGCCGTCCGTCGTGCCGTTGAGCTGGCCGAAGAAGCTCATCAGCGTCGGCAGCGACGAAGCCGTCAGGTCCGACTCGGAAAGACCGAGCTCCAGCGTGCCCGACCCGCCCGACGGAAACGACGACACGTTGAAGCTCGTCATGTTGAGCGCGCTGGTCCCGAGGGCGGCGCTGCCCGATCCTTCGGTGACCGTCACCCACCACGATCCGACGCCGCCATTGAAGTCGACGATCCCGTTGCCGCCGGCGCCGTCGACCACCGAGATGGCCGGCGCACCCGGAGAGGTGATTTGGAGCTCGAGCTCGGCGGATGCCGGTCCGGCGGCAATAAAGGCCACCGCGGACAAAGTTGCAACGATGTGGCGGGTTCTCATTGTGGATGTTCCCATGCGGGTTATACCGCGGGAAGCAGGGCGTATGCCATTTGCGTCGCGTGCGCGGAATCAACGACTTGCAGCGGTCGTCGCGCACCCTCGGTTGTCGCATGTAAAGCGCGGCGACACGCTGCATGCCCGACGGTGCAGGTCTGTCGCAAACAGGCACTGTCGGGCAGCAATCACCCGGTGCGAGACGCCGACCGCGTGCATCAAGTTGTCGCAGATCGCGCTGCTGCGAGCATTTGCGCGATGCCACGGTACACCACAGCATGTTTGCGCGATGCGCGCTCTCGCATGTCCGCTCCGCATTCCGCACACTTACACGTGCAGCGATGGATGCTAGTATCCGCTTCCCTGTTCCTTGCATTTCCCGAAACGATCGGAGGAATCATGCAGGCATTCGCCCGCTTGCTCGGCTGCATTGCTTCGCGGTGTGCGCGCGTCGGCAGTGGAGCGTGCGTCATGGCCGTGATCGTGCTCGCAGGCTGCGCGACTCCGCATCCGCCGGCGCCGCGCGAGGCGGGCGTCACCGACTACCAGTACCGGATCGGGCCGCTCGACACGGTGAACATCGTCGTCTGGCGCAACAACGAGCTTTCGATATCGGCGCCGGTCAGGCCCGACGGCCGCATCAGCACGCCGCTCGTCGACGACATCGATGCGCTCGGAAAGACGCCGTCGGAGCTCGAGCGCGAGATGGAGAAGGCGCTCGCCAAGTTCATTCGCGATCCCGTCGTCACCGTGGTCGTATCGTCGTTCGCGGGACCGTCCACCGAGCAGATCCGCGTGACCGGCGAGGCAGCGAAGCCCCAGGTGCTGCCTTATCGCAAGAACATGACGCTGCTCGACGTCATGATCGCCGTCGGCGGAATGACGGACTTCGCCGATGGCAACGCCGCAAGCATCTATCGGCACGCCGAGGGAGGGAAGCTCTACAGCGTCCGGCTTCGCGACCTCCTGAAGCGCGGCGACATCTCGGCCAACGTGGAGATGCGGCCGGGCGACATCCTGATCATCCCGCAAAGCTGGTTCTGATCCGCACAGCCGAGCGGCAAATGCAGGAGTCAACGGCATGAAAGACACGATCGATCGCGCCCGCCGGCAGCTGCGGGAGATGTGGCATCGGCGTTGGGTCGGCCTCTTGGTCGCCTGGGTCGTCGGAGTGGCGGCAGTCGTCGTGATCTATCGCATTCCCGTGCAATACGAGGCGTCGGCGCGCGTCTTCGTCGACACGAACACGCTGCTGCGCCCGCTGCTGTCGGGCCTTGCCGTCCAGCCCAACGTCGACCAGCAGGTCGACCTGATGGGCCGCACGCTGATCAGCCGCCCGAACGTGGAGAAGGTGGTGCGCAACGTCGACCTCGACCTCGACGTGCGGACCGACCGGGATCGCGACGCGTTGATCGACCGGGTGATGAAGGCGATCAAGATCGCGGGCAACGTGCGCGACAACATCTACGTCATCAGCTACCAGGACGTGCAGCCCGAGCAGGCGCGCAAGGTCGTGCAGGCGCTGCTCACCATATTCGTCGAGTCGAGCCTGGGCGACAAGCGGCAGGACTCGGTGAGCGCCGTGCGGTTTCTCGACGAGCAGATCAAGCACTACGAGGGCACGCTCAGGGCGTCGGAGGACCGCCTGAAGGAGTTCCGGCTGCGCTACCTCGGAATCGCCGAGCGCGAGGGAGGCGGCTACTTCAACCGCGTCGCCGCGCTGACGCAACAGATCCAGCAGGCGAAGCTCGATCTCGAGGCTGCCGTGCAAACGCGCGACAGCTACAAGCGCGAGCTGTCGGGCGAGCAACCCACGTTCATTCCCTCGCCTTCGCAGCAGCCGCAGCAGCCATCGGTGGTGGACGCAGTGCCCGAGTTCGACGTCCGGCTCGCCCAACTGCACAAGGAGCTCGACGAGCTGTCTCGTCGCTACACCGACCGGCATCCCGACGTCGTTCACACCAAGCGGATCATTGGCGAGCTCGAGCAGCAGCGCAAGGCCGAGCTCGCGGCGCGCACCAAGGCCGCGCCGGAAGCCGCGAAAAGCGAATCCTCGCTCACGCGCAACCCCGTCTTCCAGCAGCTGCGCCTTTCCGCCGCCGAAGCGGAGGCGCAGGTTGCAGCCGCGCGCGCCAAGCTGAACGGGCTCGAGTCCCAGCAGGCGCAGCTCAAGGCGCAGGCGCGCATGGTGCCGCAGATCGAGGCGGAGCTCGCCCAGCTCAATCGCGACTACGACGTGCAGAAGAAGACCTACGAGTCGCTTCTCGCGCGGCGGGAGTCGGCCACGATGGGCATCGGCGTCCAGGATTCGGGGGGCGCGCAGTTCCGCGTCATCGATCCGCCTCGCGTTTCGTCGCAGCCCGCCACGCCCAACCGGTTGGCGCTGATCGGG
>JADZCB010000020.1 GCA_020851775.1 Gammaproteobacteria bacterium | reverse complement strand
GCAAACTCGGTTGACATATATATGCGCATTGCATATAGGTGTCAACCATCAACGCGAACTTTTTTGCCGAGGTATGCGTGAACGACAAGATGGCCGCGGGCCCGCGCCCGAGCGGCGACATGCTGACTGCCCATCTGCTGGCCCTGCTGAAAGGCTGGTCGGCGTACGGGTATGAACTCGCCCATCGGCTCGAAGAGGCCGGCTTCGGCGAGATGAACAAGGGTTCGATTTACCGGCTGTTGCGGCAGATGGAGCGCAGCGGCCTGGTGTCGTCGGACTGGGATACGTCCGCGGACGGGCCGGCACGCCGGATATATTCGCTGACGGATGCCGGAAATCTTTTCTTGAACAATTGGTTGGTGTTTCTCGATGCGCACCGGCAGGGCCTCGAACAACTCGCCGCACTGGCCGGCGGGCTGGCCGGAGTGCCGCCCCCGCGCAAAGGATCGAAAAAATCATGAGCCTCGTCGTCGACAAGAATGTCCCGGTGGCGCTGCGCGACGGTGTCACGCTGCGCGCCGATGTCTACCGCCCGGCCGCGCCGGGTCGCTACCCGGTGCTGCTCCAGCGCACGCCGTACAACAAAGAGCTGTGGCCGATTGCGGCGATGACGCTCGACCCCCTCCGTGCGGCGGCGGCAGGATACGCGGTCGTGATCCAGGACGTACGCGCGCGCTGGGCATCCGAAGGCGGGGTGTTCTTCCCGTACCGCGACGAATTCGACGACGGACGCGACACCCTCGACTGGGCGGCGGCACAGCCGTGGTCGGATGGGACGGTCGGCTGCTACGGGCTCTCGTACATGGGCGGCACCGCGTGGCTCGCGGGCGCAACCGGGCATCCGGCCCTGCGCGCCCTGTCACCGACGACCGCACCCTGCGATTTCTACCACGATCATTTCTGGCGTGGCGGTGCGCTGAACATAGGCCTGCTCGCGATGTGGAGCATGCGCGCGATCGGACCGGCGGCGCTGATCCGCGCTCGCCCGCAACCGGCGGACTTCTATCCGCTGTTGCTCCAGCTCGTCGACGATCTGGATGCCTTCGAGCATGTGCTCACGCAATTGCCGCTCGATCGCTTCGCGCCGACACGCCCGGACGACGAGCGTTTCGTGCCGTTCTTCTACGAGTTCCTGCGCCATGCCGAACCGGACGCGTGGACGAAGAGCCTGCTCGTCGCCGGTCGCCACGGTGAGGTCCAGGTGCCCAGCCTGTCGATCGCCGGCTGGCACGACCTGCTGCTGAACGCCGATCTCCAGCATTACCGCGCGATGCGTGGCGGCGCGGGCAGCGAGCTCGCGCGTCGGCATAGCCGGCTCGTGATCGGTCCATGGGCGCATGCGATGTTCCACAACGTCGTCGGCGATCTCGACATGGGTTTCCGTGCCAACGGGCTGCTGCTCGATCTGAAGGAAGATCTGACGAAATTCCAGTTGCGCTGGTTCGATCGCTGGCTGCGGGATGATCGGAACGGTATCGACGACGAAGCGCCGGTGAAGATTTTCGTGCAAGGCGCGAATCGCTGGCGAGACGAGGCCGACTGGCCGCTGGCACGCGCGCAAGTGCAGGCGTGGTACCTGAACGGCGATGGCAGCCTCGAACGTACGCGGCGGGCAGTGGACAGCGACATGCGCAGCTACGTCTACGATCCGCACGATCCCTGCCCCACCGCCGGCGGCACGCTGTTGCTGCCGACTCAGTACACGCCGGGTCCGGTCGATCAGCATCGCGTGCTCGGCCGACGCGACGTGCTCGACTATGTCTCGCCGGTGCTGAGCGTCGATCTCGAAGTCACGGGCCCGGTGCGTGCCGTGCTCTACGTCGCGACCAGCGGACTCGACACCGACTTCATCGTGAAGCTCTGTGACGTCCATCCGGACGGCCGCACGTACAACGTCTGCGACGGCATCCTGCGCCTGTCCTTCCGCGACGGCCGCACACGCCAGGCTCTCACGCCTGACGAGTGTCTGCGCGTCGAAGTCGACCTGTGGTCGACGTCGATGGTGTTCAAGGCCGGACACCGCCTGCGTGTGCTGGTGACGTCGAGCGATTTTCCGCGCTACGACCGCAACCCGAATACAGGCGAACCGGCCCATCGCGCGACCCGCTTCGAGCCGGCCCTGCAGCGTGTCTTCCATGGCGAGCACCGCGCGTCGCATCTGCTGCTGCCGGAAATCGCAACCTGACGGAGACGCTGCGATGATCGTCCCCCTGCTCGCCGCCGGTGCGACGCTGCTCGTCGCCGGTTACTTTGTGGCCCCTGAACCCTATGTCCACGCCGCGCTGAAGCTCCAGCGCCGGCTGGCGGGCCTGAAAACGCGGGCGGTCGTCGTCGATGATCATCGCATCGTCTACAGCGACGGCGGCCATGGCGAGCCGCTGCTGATGCTCCACGGCTTCGGCGCGACCCGCGACAACTACGTACTGCTCGCACGCGAACTGACGCCGCATCTGCGCGTGATCACGCCCGATCTGCCGGGCTACGGCGACAGCGAGCAGCGTCCCGACGCCGACTATTCACTCGATGCCCAGCTCGCACGCATCGATGCGTTCGCCACCGCGCTCGGCCTCACGCGATTCCATCTCGCCGGCAATTCGATGGGCGGCTACCTCGCCGGACACTATGCGCGCCAGTACCCGCAGCGCGTGCAGTCGTTGTGGTTGATCGCGCCGGCCGGCGTGACGACCGCCGCGCCGAGCGAAGTACTCGCCGCGATCGCGCGCGGCGAGAACCCGCTGCTGGTGCGTGACGAGCGCGACTTCGATCGCATCATTGATCTCTGTTTCGTGCATCCGCCGTACACACCGCAACAGTTCCGCAAGGTCTTCGCGCGGCGTTCGATGAAGAATGCGGCTTTTCACACCGCGCTGTTCGGACAGATGTTTGCAGCGGCGATTCCGTTCGAATCGAGCCTGCAGAGCCTGTCCGTGCGCACATTGATCACCTGGGGCGAGCGCGATCGCATTCTCGACGTCTCCGGTGCATCGATTCTGCACACGCTGATCCCCGGCAGCGAACTGCATCTGATGCCCGACACCGGCCACGTGCCGATGATGGAGAAACCGCGCGAGACCGCAGCACGCTTCCTCGACTTTCAGCGCGCCGGCTGAACGAAAAAGCGAAGCGGGTTGCAATGGCGATGCAACGCCCGTGGTCGATCACGCGTCTGCGCGTGACTCGCGCGCATGTCGGCAGTTTCCGGATTCCTCGACAGAGCGGATATGATGGTGTTGCTGGGGGAGGCGGTGGCCTGTGTCGAGGTTATCCGCAGCACCACACGGTCAGCTGAAACCCAGGCGACCGCCTGCCCCGATAACCATCTTGCCGATTCCCGATCTCTTCACGCTGACGATCGAATCCGCGTTCGCCGAACCAACGGCGATCACACTGCACGCACGCGAGGTCGGCGTCGCGTTCGCGATTCGCAGCGGACTTTCACAACTGCGATTCGCCAATCAGCAACGGCCTTTTTTCGCCTGACCCGGCGGGCAGAAGCCGCCGCCCTGGAACGGCACGCCCGGTGGATGGCCCCGCCCGCGATCCTGGTAGTAGTAGACGTCGTGGCGCGGCGTGGTGGGCGTGGCGTAATCGCGCGTATTGAGCGCCGTACCGGCCGCGGCACCGACACCGGCGCCGACGATCGCACCCTGGCGTCCACCGAGTTCGGCGCCGACGGCGCCGCCGAGTGCACCACCGATGGCACCGCCGATCGCGGCGTCGCGCGTGAGACTCTCGGCAGAAACAGTGAGCGTCGCGGCGAGCAGGCTGCCGAGTGCCACATGTCGAATGAACGTCATCGATCTCCTCCTTTGGCATGACCGCGGAACCGGCCATCTCCCTACTGCCGACTGTTTACGTCACGCGATGCCCGCTTGCCTCCGGGGCCCGCCAGATCTGTGACACAGGCCACACCAGTCGATGCCTGCTGTCGGACGTCGACCGACGCCACCGCTGCGCACACCCGACCGATGGCCTCTGTCGGCAGCCCGCATGGTTCATACTTCACCGGCGGCGACAGACCGCATTCAATCCGGAGGGGCGTCATGTTCGTAGCAACGAAGGACAAAGTGTTGCCGACCGCGATGGTCGGTTCATTTCCGAAGCCGAGCTGGTTCAATCAGAATCTCTACGGTCGACCGTTCAAGGTCGCGATGGGAGATTCGCTTTATCGCGAGCAGTATCTCGACGCTGTCGCCTGCTACATCAGCGAGCAGGAACGCGCCGGTCTCGACATCCTCGTCGACGGTGACACGCGCTTCGATCTCGAAGTCGGCGGCCGCTCATGGTTCTTCTACACGATCGAGCGTCTGAATGGGATCACCGGCTTCCGCGACAGTTCGCACTTTCTCGACTACGGCGACATGAAACCCGGGCATATTCTCTACGAGGTACAGGAATCCTGGCATCCGCCGACGGTCACGAGCGCGATCACGCGCGGACCGCTGCATTTCAGCGCGATCTGGAAGACGGCACAGAAGATGAGTGATCGTCCCGTGAAGTTCGGCTCGATCTGCGCGACCTGCCTGCCGATGATGCTGTGGAACGAGCATTACGCGAATGACCGCGACATGGTCATGGCCATCGCCGCGGCCCTGAACGAAGAATACCTCGAACTCGCCGCGGCCGGCTGCCCGGTGATCCAGATAGAGGAGCCGGTCCATCATTTCAACTGCAACGCACATCCGCCGTGCACTGACAAAGATCTCGAGTTCTATACCGAGGCCTTCAACCGGCAGGTGCGCGGCGTCGACACGGAGATCTGGGCACACACCTGCTGGGGAAATCCGAATCAGCAGAGCTTCTACTGGGAGCGTCCGAGCTACGAACGCCCGCTGCCGTACTTCCTCGCGATGGACTGCGACGTGCTGATGCTGGAAGGAGGCAGCAACCAGGCGCGGGACATCGCGCTGCTGAAGCACCACAAGACCGACAAGAAAATCGGCATCGGCGTCGTCGATCACACGCGCACCACCGTCGAATCACCGGAGCAGGTCGCCGCGACGATCCGCCACGCGCTCGAATATGTGCCGCCCGAACGCCTGATCGTCACCGCCGACTGCGGCTTCGGACGCGAGGGGCTGTCGCGTCGCATCGCGCACTACAAATGCGTGTCGCTGGTGCTCGGCACGAATATCGTGCGACGCGAACTCGGACTCGAAGAAGCGTGCGTGCGGGTAGCCGATCCGCGCTTTGCGTTCAATCCGGGCTGATGCGGTCCGGACAGCGGTAGGCGACGGAACACGCACGGGCGATAATCACGCGCGTGCGTGCTCTGGTTCTCCTGATCCTCACCTGCATGTCTGCATGCGGCCTGTCGGTGGCGCACGGCGCGACCAGGGAAGTTCTCTACGTACAGATGAAAGAGGCACCTGCGATCGACGCGGGTGCTCCCGATGCGCGCCGCGGCCGCCGCATGGAAGGCGCCGACCCGCGGCAAACGCATCTGCGCGACGTGTTGCCGCGCGACGCTGCCGCTGCGGCACGCTTCGAAGCCCTGCCGGCACTCGCCGGCTGGCTCGTCTCGCTACCGCCGACGCTGATACCCCCTGTGCGCGCCGCGTTGCGTCACGCACCCGCCGTCGCCTTCGTTGCCTGGCACGGCATCGACACCGACCCGGGCGATCTGCTCATCGATCCGCGTCCGCCGCCGACACCGCCGCCGGCATCGCGCGTCCCGCGCACCCTTGCGCTCGGCATCATCGATCTCGGTGCCGATCTGAGCCATCCGCTTCTCGCCCGGGCTTTCGGTCGCGTGCACGGTCAACCGGGCACACCGGGCCTGGCCGGTGACGGACGTCTCGTGCGTTCGCACGGCACGGCGATGGCGGGCATCTATGCGCAATTGCTGACCGGCATGCCGCTGACGGCGAGCGGGTTCGAACTGCCGTGGCTCAAACTGCCGCGGCCGGTGACGCTGAGCGACACGCTGATCGCCCGTGCGGGGCCCGAAACGCGCGCGGGCCGCAGCGACCTGCTGCGCGCACTGAACTGGATGATGACGCCCGGCACCAGTCGACCCTTGCCCGACGTCATCAATTACAGCCAGGGCAACGGGCGCCTGTGTTCCGCTGCGGGTCGGTGTCGCGCCGCGCGCTGGACTGCCGTGACGCAGGTGCTCGATCGTCTCGTCGACGAGCACCATGTGACGCTGGTCAAATCGGCCGGCAATCATGGCGACGGTGACGAGGATACGATGACGGTGCCAGGCGACACCTGGAACGGCATCACGGTCGGCAACATGCACGCATTCGACTGGACATCCTGCACGCCGGGCGCCGAGCGCGCGGGACACAAGATCTATCGCACGAGCAGCGTCGGCCCGGCGGCGACGACGCTGCGCCGACTCGATCTCGTCGCGCCCGGTGTGCGGATCACGACGACCGGCGTCGATCCCACGTGGTGTGAACGCCTGTGCGATCGCCGGCCGGATCTGCCGTGCACCTTCTGCGCGCGCCTCGGTCGGCACGATCGCGTGCGCGGCGGTTTCTGGAAGACGAACTCGGGCACGAGCCCGGCCGCGGCCGTCGTCGGTGCGCTGGCGCTGTACCTGATCGATGAAGGCGTGCGCGACCCGCGGGCGGTCAAGGCCGTGCTGATCAACAGCGCCGACGCCTGGACCAGCGACGGGACGCCGCCTCCGCAGGTGCAGGGAAACGGGCGTGGCTGTCGTGACGATGTGCTCGCGCGCCGCCATGGGCCTTATGGTCATGGCAGCCATTACGATCGACGCTACGGCTACGGCTACCTGAACCCGGCGCAGGCCGTCGTGACCGCGCGGCATGCGCGGCTCGGCACGGTCGACGCCAGCACCCCGCGCTGCTACGGCGCACGCCTGGAACCGTGGGACAAGCTCACGCTGGTGTGGCATCGGCATGCGCACGCTGCGCGGCCGACGACGCTGGATCTCGCGTTGCTCGACGCACACACGCTCGTGCCGATCGACATCGATCACGGTCGACTCTTCGACAATCTGCGCCAGGTGTCGAACGGTCGGGGAGCCGCGGCCGTTGCGCGCGCGCGCGACGTCGTCGTGCGCGTCGATGCGATGGGCCGCGAACGCTATGCGCTGGCGAGCAGGCGCGCGCTGACGCCTCTCGCCCGCTGTCCCGAAAGCCGCTCGCGACGCTGAAACACGGAGGACGACAAGTCATGTCGAACGCGAACGAGACTGATGCGAGCGATGCCGACGATCGCGCGCTCGCTGCACGTCTGCGTGACGTGCTCTGCGCCATGCCGGCCGAGGCGCTGCCGATCACCTACAAGGCGCTGGCGAAACAGCTCGAACTGCGCCCGCCGCATACCATCCACCGTCTGACGACGGCGCTCGAAATCACGATGCGCGAGGACGTCGCGAACGACGAGCCGATGATCGCGGCGCTGGTCGTGAGCCGCTGGCGCGGCGGCGTGCCGGCACCGGGCTTCTTCGCGCTGGCCACGGCACTCGGTCGCCACGGCGCTGCGCATCCGGACGCGGAATTTCACCGCCAGGAACGGACCGCCGCGGTCGCGCATTGGATCAGCTCCTAGACCACGGCCCCCAGCGCACCGGCGAGTCGAAGATGCAGCCGGGGCTGCGGGATCGCGCAGTTCTTAGCGTGCGATCTTCTTTGCGCCACCTGATTCGGCCGGCACGGCGAAGTCCGCGGTGAAACGCGGCGGCAATAACGTGATGTCGACGACGGCGTGAGTGCCGGACATCGGAAACGTCGCCACGAGCTGCGCGTTGCCGAGGGCCGCGGCGTCGTAGACCGGCAATTGCGGGGTGCCACGGATCACGCGCTTGAACGCATAGGCAGTTTCCATCTGCACCATCAGCGCCGCATCGCCGACGCGCGTCGCATTCAGTGCCGGCGAATATTTCACCGACGCGCCGGCACCGACGACCGGCTGCATGCGCGTCGTCACGGTGTCGAGGAGCACCTGGCCGTCGATGACGATGCGGCCCTGCAGACGATCGTAGGTCTCGCGGTAATGCACGTCGGCGACACGACAGTCGAAGCCATAGCGACGGGCAAGCCAGTCGCCGACGTCGGCACGGTCGACGAAGGCGGCGTGCACCAGATGCCGCGGCTTGATACCGGTGCGGCAGGCGAGCCCGATCCACGCACATTCGAACGCGCCGAGCGGGCCGCCATCGCAGCGCCAGAATGTGAGGCCGAGATGCGCCGGTACGGCCGGATGCAGGCTCACCGGCAGACATGCGAGCGCGGCTGCCATCGGCACTTCGAACAGCGCGTAGTGCACTTGCACGTTCTCGAGCACGACATCGTCGCTGTGCGTCGCATCGATTCGTGTGCGCGGCGCCGGCATGTCCGCGGCGAGGCACGCGCCGTAGAGCAGTTCGGCTTTCATCGCGCACCCCCGGCGAAGCGCTTCGATGCCTGCGCGTCGAACCGGGGCATCACCTCGCGTGCGAAGAGACAAAGGCTGTCGAGGACTTCCTGCTGGGCGACGACCTCACGCGCCTGGATCATGAACACCAGGTGATCGGCACCGGCCGCTTCCCAGCGGCCGACGGTGTCGATGAGCGTCGCCGGATCGCCGAAACACAGGCCGCTCGGCGGCAGCTTCTGTTCTCCCGGCGCGTGGGGATCGGGACGCAGCGTGCCGAGCAGGCCGATCGCCGTGTAATTGCTCGCCGGATACGCTTCGGAGATCTCGACGGTCTGTCCCGCCATGTAGCCGAACGTCGCGACCATTTCCTCGCCGCGCTGGCGTGCGTACCGGCCATCCGCGTGACAGAACATCCAGTTCGCGACCGCGATCTGATCGTTGACGAAGGCGCCGACGGGCTCGGCCTTTTTCACGCGCTCGCGATAGGCTTCGAAGCGCGGGATGTTGCGCTCGACGTCGGCGATCGAAAGGATCAGCGCGCCCATGCCGCGATCGGCCGCGTCGAGCTCGGTGCCATGGCCCGTCACCGCGACCCACAGCGGCGGATGCGGGTCCTGCCACGGCTTCGGCAGCACGTTCCGCTCGGGCATGGTGTGGAAAGACCCTTGGTAACCATAACGTTCCTGCTGCCACATCTGCGGGATCACCCGGCAGTATTCGTCCCAGCTTCGCTTGGTGTCGTCGACGCAGGCGTTGAAGCCGCCGAGTTCGTTCCACGTCGAGGTGCGGCCGGTGCCGAATTCGACGCGGCCGCCGGAGAGGATGTCGAGGAAGGCCGCCTTTTCGGCGAGCCGGATCGGGTGATGCATCGCCGGCACGCAGGTCGCGATGCCGAAGCCGAGCCTGATCTGCTTCGTCTCACGCGCGACCGCGGCGAGGAACATGTCCGGGCAGCTCGCGTGGCTGTATTCCTCGAGAAAATGATGCTCGACGCACCACACGCTCGAGAAGCCGAGTTCATCGGCGAGCACCACCTGTTCGATCGCGTGCTCGAACACCGCCTTCTGCGTCTCGCGCGCGAACGGCCGCGGCGTCGACAGCTCGTAAATCAGTCCGAATTTCATGTGGCTGCCTCTGATGATTGCACCGGAGTGTGCCACAGGGGCGGCGGAGGCTGTAGCGAGCGGCGTCCGTCGAATTGAGCTGTGCCGTAGTCGGCCGCCCGCTGGCTGCGTGGCGGGCACGCGGCGGCAAGTCGGGTTTCCGCCTCAGCCGAGTCGGGGCCGCGGGGTACTGCGCATGAAGTGAATCGTGTGTTGCCCGGGCGACGCGACGGTCAGCCCGGGAAACACGGATGCGATGATTCCGGATCGCGCGCCACGCGCTTCATCCGGGTGGCGTTTGCAGTTTACTCAGGCTTCCAGCACGGCGACGCCCCACCCTGCTCCGGCTTCGGCGGCGGTGGCAGCTTGCGCTTCTCGCCTTCACCCGGCTCGGCCGGTTCGCCCGGAATCGGGATGCCGGCAACATAACCGACGACCTCGACGGCCCGCGGCGTGTCGAGATACGCCGCGTCGAGACACGCAGCGGTGTCGGCCGCGGGCTTCGCGGTTTGCGCGATCATCGCGAGCGCCTGATCGGCTTCGGCCTTCGGCGAGTACTGACCGAGATCCGGTGCCGTACCGCTCCGCGGCGCGCCTGGCGGAATGCGATCGCGCTGGCGTCGCGCGAGCCGCTGCAGGATGTTCCACGCCTTCTTGTTCTGCTCTATCGGCCACACGTCGACGCGCCCGCTCGCTTCGAACTCGCGCCAGATATCGACGGCCTTCTGGGTGCGCAGGACCACGATCGTCGCGCGATCGGTACCGACACCGCCGCAGGCGATGTCGGCCATCTCGGCCGAGAAGTCGCCGCAGTGTCGGCACTCCGGACGCTGGTATTCGTGCATCGCCTCTTCGAGCGGGATGGTCTCGATGCCGCCGGACTTCTTGTAGATCAGCACCTCGCCCTTCACGTTGAACTTCGACACTTCGGTCAGCGGAATGCCCATCTGCTGTTCGATGCGCTCGGTCATCAGTGCGGGCCGGAACACTTCGGTGCAGAAGAGCCCGATGTTGAACGCGATGCGCTCCTGGTAACCCTTCAGAAACCCGCGCTGGCGGCTGACGATCTGCGGCTTCTTCTTCGCCGCGAGCAGGATGCTCGGATCGACGTACTCCATTTTGCGCAGCGGCGTGATCTGACAGGGCACGCCGACGAAGGCGACGGATTTCAAATCCTGTTCCCGGACCTGTTCGAGCGCGAGCGGGTTCGGGCAGTAGGTGTACCAGCTCGCCGCACTGGCTTTGATCTGTTCGACCGTCGTCGCGACCTTCGGGGTCGGGAAGCACGGATCGTCACCTTCGCCGACTGCCGACACCACCGCGCCGTCGATGCGGCCGGTTTCGCGCGCCCATGCGAGCAGCGCCGTCACGATGCCGCCGTCCTGCGCACGCTCGAGCACGTCTTCCTGCCTGGTGCGCGCGACGAAGATGTGGCGATAGACACCGAAGATGCCTTCGTAAGCGGAGTCGGTGCCGAACGTGACGCCTTTCAGATGAGGTTCACGCGGCCACAGGCGCGGGCAGACCGACGCACAGACGTCGCAGCCGACACCTTCACTGATCCCGCAATAGTCGAATGCCGCCGATTCCTTGGCGGTCTGCTTCGGCTTGCTGTCGATGTATTCGATGACGTTGTGCGGACAGACGAGCACGCAGCTACCGCATTCGCAGCAGCTACCGGCGGCAACGACGTCGTTCATCATGTCCTTGAAGCTGTGGTGATAGAGCGAATTCAAGGGAATCTCCTGCAAACTTCTGGCTGCATCGGGCGCGTGCAGCTCGCGTGGGCCGTTCCATACGTTGGCGTATGGTAAGCGATCGGTGGCGACGTGGACAGGCATGCCGACCGGCCCGCGGCCGAATCACCAGCCAGTGGCATTCGTCGCCCCGCGGCGGAGTCACGCGGGCGTCCGAAAATCCGCGTCCGTTCCCCGGTTATGACGACGAGCCCGGGTCCCCGCCCTGCGGATCGCAGACGCGGCAACGTCGGCATCATCGGGGGGCCAGGACTGGCTACCCGCGGTGGCGACCCCCGGGCGTCGCGGCGGAGGGGCTGCCGATCATGCCGGGGCCTGTGACGACCTGCTCACCGCCGGATGCCGATCCGGCGGCCAATCCAGGCTGGCCGCGGCAGATCTGCCTGACGCTCGCGCAGCGCTTCGAAATTCGCGTGTACCGCCGATTCGAACGACGTGCTGCGTCGTGTGACGAGGCTCACGTGCAGGTCCAACTGTTCCTGCGTCGACAGCAACACGGCATCGCGGTACATCTCCTGGCAGAGGTGCACGCATTTGGCGTTGCAGTCGAGCACGCGCGACTCGATACGCAGCCGATCGCCGAGCTTCGCCTCGTTCTGGTACGTGATGTGCGCTTCGAGCACCATCCATGAATTCTGTGTCTCGCGCGTGTATTCCTCTCCCATGCCGGCGGCCTTCACGAGCGCCTCGGCGGCAAGATCGAACGCAAGCGAGTAATAAGCGACGTTCATGTGTCCGTTGTAGTCGAGCCATTCGGGTTGGACTTCGAGCACCAGGCTGTGCACGCCGCGATCGTCGATATCGTTCATCGGAAGAGGATCTCCTGGATTTGTGCAAAACGGCCGCCGTCCTGCAGCGAGCCTGCGTAGGTATTCAGTTGATCGGCGACTGGCGCGAGCGCGTCGATACGACTGCGCGTCGGCGGATGCGTCGCCGACAGGAGTTGCATGCGTGCATCGCCGACTCCGAGCGAGTCGAGAGTCGTCAGCAGGTAGACGAGGCCGGTCGGGTCGTAGCCTGCGCGCGCCGCGATGACCATGCCGGCGCGATCGGCGGCATATTCGTCGCCTTGATCGAGCCCGCTGCCGTAGAGGCTCATGCCGGCACCGAGGAGCGCCTGGGTGACCAGCGGGTTCTTCGCGACGATCTGTGACGCGAGCTCCGTCGCGACATCGGCGGCGAGCCGGGCCCGCGCGCGATTCATGATTGCCACGACGTGGTGACGCTGCACGACATGCGAGATCTCGTGGGCGAGAACTCCGGCGAGTTCGTTCTCATCGCGCATCAGGCGCATCAGGCCGGCCGTGACGATGACACTGCCACCCGGTGTCGCGAAGGCGCCGACGTGATCGGTCGCGGCGACGACGAAGTGCCACGGAAGATCGGGACGCTCGGTATGGAGCGTGAGCCAGCGACCGACCTGATTCACGTAGCTCTGCACGCCCGGATCGGCGAGAGGCGGCACGCTGCCAAGGATGCGCGCCGCGAGTTCACGCCCGAGGCCGATCTCTTCGTTGACGGGCATTGCCTGGGTGGCGGCCGACAACTGCTGCCCGGTCGCGATCACCTTGTCGACATCGAGACGCTGCAGCACGTTGCCGAAGTCCAGTGCCTGGCCCGGCGCGACGAGCCCGATGGCGCTCACCAATGCCACGCAGATCCTTGCGAGACCCTTCATCGCGGCCGCCCTCCGAACGGGGACGGCTTGTCGAATGGCGACGCCTGGCCGGCCGAGGGTGTCGCGCCGGCAGGTGCTGCAGTCGTCACGTACATGATCCGCTGCGGTACGAGGCCACCCGCATTCGCGAACATCTGTGCCTGCTGCGGCGGCACCGCGTAACGCTCGGCCTCGGCAAGTGCCTGCCAGTTCGGGCTCGCTGCCGCGAGTTCGGCGCCGGTCAGACCGCGAATACCGATCGTCGCGTTCGAGCCGCCCGCATACGAGGACTGACGCGACTGGAAGCCCGTGAGCAGCCCGCTGACCGAACGCGAGAACGATGTGAACATCCCGGGGGCGGGCGGTGGGAGCGGTGTACCGCGCGGGGCGGTGGCGGGCGCGACGGCGGGCGCCATGCCGAACCCCATGCGCATGTCGGTCAACTGTACCCAGCCCGCCGGACCCGCCACACCGGCCGGCGGCTTGACCCTCAGCCACAGCCGTCGGCGCTCGAACACATCGAGCGGCGCATTCGGCGGAAGCTGTCCGAGCGCTCCGCCGCTGCGATCTGGAAAGTCGAATACGGTTGCCGGCCGCACTGTCGAGCCGCGGTCGATCGGCTGTTCATCGACGGCACGTGACGATGCAGTCGCGGCCACGACGATGAAAGCGACCAGTGGCGCGCTGCGCACGCGTGCGGCGCGCGTCACGTGCGCACCCGCAGAATGAAGCGACATCAGCGTCACGATATGCCGTCCTGTTTATTGCCTTGCAACACCAAAACCTGCGATGCACGGCGGAAAAAAAGCGCCGTGCACGCTCCACCGTTCCGTTTCGCCGCCGCTTCGCTTGCGACTACACTCGACGGCAACCGCCAGGCCGCGATCGTCGATGCGACTGGTCCGCCCACCGCACCGTGCACGCGTGCGGGCGCAAATGCCGGCAGCATGCCGCCACGCGGCCAGGCGCTTCCGTGAGCAAAGATAATTGAAGAGGAATGTGCAATGGAAATCGGTGTCGTCCAGGTGATGCAGAGCTTCATGTTCGACGGCATGTCGGACGCCCAGGTCTACGCGCAGGAGTTGCGGGCAGCACTGCTCGCCGACGAACTCGGTTACGACCACGTGTGGACCGTCGAACACCATTTCGAAGACTACTCGTTCTGTCCGGACAATTTCGTCTACCTCGCACACGTCGCGGCGCAGACCAGTCGCATCAAGATCGCGACCGGCGCCGCCATCGTCCCGTGGAATGCGCAGCCGCTGCGACTCGCCGAAAAGGCAGCGCTGCTCGATCAACTCGCCCCCGGTCGCTTCATCCTGGGCCTGGGCCGCGGACTCGCACGGCGCGAGTTCAGCCAGTTCGGGGTGTCGATGGACGAGTCCCGCGAGCGTTTCGATGAAGCGGCGCCGCTGATCCTCGACGCCCTCGAGTCGGGTTGGTTTCCGGAACACGACGGCAAGTACTATCGGCAGCCGAAGGCCCCGCTGCGGCCGGAACCGTTGTCGAAGGAATGGCGCAGGACGCGCGTGACACAGGTCGCGATGAGTCCGGATTCGGTCGAGCAGGCCGCGAAACTCGGTGTGCAGATGATGGCCTTCAATTACAAGGCACCAGAACAGCAGAAGCAGGAACTCGACCACTACAAGGCGTTGTTCCACGCGCATCACGGCCGTGCGCCGCGCCCGCCGTTGCTGACGGAGATAACGATCGTCGATCACGATGCGAAGCGCGCACGGGAGCATGCCGAAAAATACGTCGCAGGCTATTGCGCATCGGTGCTGCATCATTACGAAATGCTCGGCGAGCAGTTCGACGCGGCTAAAGGTTACAAGGCATATGCCGATGCCGCCGCGATGATGCGCGCCGCCGGCAAGGAAGGGATCATGAAGGCCTATGTCGAACAGCAGATCTGGGGCACGCCGGAGCAGATGCTGCGCAAGTTCGAGGAACGTTGGCGCTTCTTCGGTCCTTACGGCGTGTTGTGCGCCTTCCGTTTCGCGGGTACGCCGTGGGACGTGCAGGAACGCAGCATGCGTCTGTTCGCAACCGAAGTGATGCCGGTGCTGCGGCAATGGTCGCAGGAAAAGCCGCCGCAAGCGCGCGCCGACGCCGCCTGATCACTACCGGGCGCGCGTGGCGGAGTCATCGGACCCGCCGCGCGCCGCCTGCCAGGTCGGGACTCAGCCGAAGCCGCCCGGGAAAACGCGCCTGATCGCCTCGGTTCCAAAGAGGGCGACCGCTGCCAGCACGCCGAGAATGTAGACTGCGGACGCTGCCGTCACGACGATTCCGGCCCACAGCATCAAGCCATCGTCTTCGAGCTCGGCGAGACAGACCACGATGATCGCGAGCGCCGGCAATGCGTTGTTGAACGGCAGCCCGAACAGCGGCACGGCCATCAACAGGCCGGCCGCGATGATCAAAAAGCCACGCAGGCGCGCGCCCGTGACGCCTTCGACCCAACGCTTGTAGCGTGGCCGGCTGAAACGGCTGCAAACGCCGACGATTTTCGCGCAGGTCGCGAGCAGCGCCTGCCACACCTTCGGCGACATTTCGATTGCGCGTACCCGCGAGGGCAGGCGCGGCGCGTGATCGCCGCGCATCAACTGCCACGCGATGGCGGCCAGCGTGAGTCCCCCGACCGTCGCCAGCGGCCCGAGGCTCACCGGCGTCAGGAACGGCAGGCTCAGGATGATGCAGAGGAGCGAAAACGACGAGCCACCGAGCCCGTCGGCGACTTCGCCGAGAGTCAGGCGCTCGGTCGCCGCGCGGGCAGCGAAACGATCGAGTGTGTCGAGGAGTTCGTCGCGGGAAGTCACTGCAGCATCATACCGGCGAACCGGCGTCATCACACGACGCTCGTCGTTATCGTGCACGTCTGTGCCGCCATCGCCACCCGCCGGTCCGTCGCGGCGCCGGAGAATCGCGACGATGACAGGCGTCCGGTCAGGCGTCCGCGCGCCGGATTTCAGGTGGCATGTCGCGCGCTCGTAGCGCGGACTTCTTTTCAGATGCCGAGGTTGCCGAGGCTCGTCATGACGTCGTTGAGAATGCCGGTGAGGCGCGGATGCTCGACTTCGAATTCACGGATCTGGGTCTCGACGCGTTCACGCAGGCCCGGCGCCGGCGCATGCAGCGCATGATCGAGTTCCGTGAGCAGCGGCTCGAGCTGCGCGAACGCGTCTGGCGCACCTTTTTTTGCCTTCGCGACTTCTTCGCGAAGCTGAGTGACGAGGACTTCGAGTTCCGACTCACGCATCGATGCTCTCCACGACCGGACACCCGACCAGTCTAACGGACGAACACCGCGCCGGCGCGATCCCGATCAAGCGGCGATACGTCGGCGCTCGGTGACGTCATCGGCCATGCTGTCATCCCCGTCCCATTGGCCAACTTCGAGATTCTCGAGCCAATCGAGGAGTTGTCCGATCGCGGCGCCACGGAACATCGCGCCGTGCTGAGGGCAGACGAGCTTGGGTTCGAGCGCCCGCACGCGCGCGACCCAGCCGCGCAAAGCCATCGCCGATGGCATCCAGCGCCGATGGAAGCCCTCCATGTAGCGAATGTGATCACCGAGGTCGTCGACGTACAGGCCCGCATTGTGATCGGGCAGCAGCGCCGCGCCGACGTCGCCCGAAAACAGCGTACGCGTCGTTGGGTCGAACAGCGAGAAATTGCCCGACGAATGACAGTAGTGCGCAGGTACCGCCAGAAACTGGGCATTCGTGCCCGGCAGCTCGATCGGCATGCCGGCGTCAGGGATCGCTTCGAGACGGGCGTCCTTGCCGGTCGCGAAGTGTGCGATGAAGCCGGTCCACAGCCACGAGCAGTACGTGATCGCCTGTGGGCTGAGATCGAGCCACAGCGGCAGCGACGAAATGATGTCCGGGTCCTGGTGGCTCGCGAATATTGCGCGGATGCGATCGAGGGCGAGATGCCGTGTCAGCTCGGCCAGCACGCGCGGAAAGATTTCGATGCCACCTGGATCGAGCAGCATCCCGTCCCCGTCACAGACGATCAAGTATTGATTGGTGTCGATGACCTGCGGGCTTTTGGCGGGATCGCGCCCGAG
>JADZCB010000019.1 GCA_020851775.1 Gammaproteobacteria bacterium | reverse complement strand
GCGATCAGATCGTTGCTCGTCTTGCCGGCAGCGGCCGGCACCGGCTCACCGCGAAAGTTGATGCTGATCCGATCGGCGACTGCCCAGACGAGAACACCGCCGAACAACACGACGTCGTGCAGACCGCCGTTCGCGATCAGGTGCGCGATCGCCCACAGCTTGGTCGCAGCGAGCATCGGATGCTTCAGCGTCGACTGGATACGGCCCGGCAGATATGCGGCCAGGAACATCGGGAACACCGGCAGCATCAGCAGCATCGTCAGGTGGCGCGTCCAGGCTGGCGGCTGGTACAGCACGATCGGATCGACGCGGGCCGCGCCGTACCCCTTCACCAGCAGCACGAAACCGGCCAGCGCGACGACGGCGTAGACGGCCTTCCACGGCCACAATCCCAGCTTCACGACCATACGGTTGCGGAAAGTGCGGTCGACGATCGACAGCGAATGCACACCGAGAAAGAGCGCGAGCCCGATGATCAGCCAAGTCATCAGTGTTCCCCTCACAGTTCTGCGTTATTGCAGCGCGACAGATGTCGACGCGCCTGATCCGATGCAGCGATCTGCGGCGTCAGCCTGTCATGGTGTCGCCGCATCGTAACGGAATTCGTCGTGATGAAGCACCCGGGCGGCGGGCGACTGTCGTTCGTCGCTGCAATGGTCGCTCGACGAATCGAATGGCGGGCACGCGCGCCTACGGCGCATAAGGCTTGCAGCCCGCGTCGCCGTACTCGACGCGGCCGAACCAGGCGGCCAGCAGCGGATTGTGCCAGCGTCGCTCGCGGCCGCCGAAGCGGCAGATGTCGAGCATTTCGAGGCGCCATTCGACGGGCTCGTCGAGCGGGACGCGCGCCGTCACCGGCTCACCCTGCTGGTTCGTCAGATGCATCACGCACATGCGCGCGCCGCGCGTCGGTGACGTCTCGACGGCAGCACAATAACGCGCGTCGCCGACGTTCACGCGCCCCAGCCACACTTCGTGCCGGCCGCGACCGAGGGCCCATTCGGCGATCAGCGGCGCCCAGCTCGGGTTCCAACGCCGCGCGAGCGCGGCCGTTTCGGCAGCGCTCAGCGCGTGAGCGCCACCGCCGGGCGAGCGCCAGTGCGCGCCCTGTTCGATCGCCACCGGCGGATACGGAAACTCGACGACGAAGACGGGATAGTCCTCGTGATGCGCGACGTCCATGTCGATGCCGTCGATGCGCATGCGGATCAGTGACGGGCGATCGAAGCGCAACGCATCGCCAATCTGCGACAGTGTCCAGGTGTTTTCCTGCGACTGCGGCCGACACCGCGCGACGAGATCGGCATGCGCAGGATTCTCCGCCGGATCCTGCTCGAGCCCCCGCATCACGTGGTAGTACTCGCAGCCGTCAGCCGAGAACTCGGCCGGGTGCAATGCATGCCAGTCGCGCTCACCGAAGACCCGCTCGTGCAGCCACCAGGCGCCGCCCGCAATGACGATCATCGCGACTCCGAGTGCGCCCCAGACACCTCGCTGCATGTCGCCCCCCTCATTCGTGCGTCGATCAGACGTGCACCCATACGTCCGTCCACCGGTCCCGCCGGTTCAACCCGATCACGTTCGACCACCGACCGTGACCTCGGATGCGACGTGTCTCAGATCCATAATCTTGAACGCGAGCTCGAATTCGAGCCGACGCGTGCCGCGGGCCGGATCACTCTGCAGCAGTTCGCCTATCCGCTGTGCCCGATACTTCACCGTATTGACATGTACACCGAGCGCGCGCGCCGTTGCGGCCAGCCCGAAATCGTGGGCGACGAGCGCGCGCAGCGTATCGACCAGGCGGCCATCCCGGCGGCTGCGATCGGCCGCGAACAACGGCCCCAGCACCTGCGCGACGAACTCCGCATGTTCTTCGGCGCGGTTGCCGCCGAGCAGGACGCGATAGACGCCGAGATCCTCGACGAACACGATGCGCGCTCCGTTCGCGACGTCGCGCGCCGCACGCAGCGCGTGTTCGGCGCCACGCAGCGACGCGGCGAGCCCGCCCGCGCTCGCTTCCGGTCGCCCGACGCCTACGGCCAGTTGTGGCCGCGAGGTGTCGCGCAGTGCGTGCGCGAGACCGCGTTCGATCTGACGCAGCAGCGCCGAGTCGCGCAGGCGCTCGCCGTCCTCGCCGTCGAGCAACGTGATGAACCCGTGCGTCCATGGCAGCACCGGCGCGTCGAAGCCGCGTGCGTGCAGGATTTCTGTCAACGCCCGCCGCCACTGCACGTCCGCCTCACCGTGTTCACCGCTCTGCGGCATGTCGGCATCGCGCAACCCGCCGATGCGCACGACGCGCCACGGACCGGCACCGGGAATACCCAACGCATCGAGCAGCGCGCGAACCTGTGACGAAGGTGTGTTCTCGCCCATCAGTTCGGCGAGCAGATCGCCGGTCCGCCGGCGTTCGGCCTCGAAGGCCGAACGTTCCTTCAGGATTTCGACGGCGAAGACGAGGGCCGCCTGCTCCAGTGCCTTGACGTCGATCGAATCCAGTGCCGTGCCCTGTTCGCCGACCAGCATGTAACCCGCGATCTCGTCGTCGAGCCGGATGCCGATGCAGTACAGATCGCGTCGTTGCCGGCGGCCATCGGTGACGCTGATGCGCCGCAGACCGATGCCGTCCGGCAGCGCCGCGCCGATCGCGGCGACGGACGTCGGCTTCAGGCCGTCCCAGGCCGCCGACGCGAGCGGCCGACGCAAGGCATCGAGCACGAGGACGGGTCGGCCGAGCAGCCGCTGCAGTGTCACGCACAGCGGCCCGATGCCTTCACCGCGCATGACGCTGCGCGTCAGCTCGGTGTGCACGAGCATCGTGCGTTCGAGCTTGCGCCGTTCGAGTTCGATTGCCTTGAAATTCTGTGCCGACTGCAGACAGCTCGCGAGCAGCGGGGCCAGCACTGTCAGCAGCGCCTGATCTTCGGCGTCGAAATCGCCGTCGTGCTTGTTGATGCAGTGGAAGACGCCGACCGGCCGCTCCCCGAGCACGAGCGGCACGGTGATGGTGTTGCGCGCGCCGAACAGCCGGATGAAGCGTTGAATCATCCGCGGATTGCGCGCGGCATCGTTCGTCAAGTACGGCTCGCGCGACAGGAATACGCGCGCGGCATTGCCGCCGCCGGCCGCGACCCGCACCCGGTACTCGCCGACGACGCCTTCCGCGTGGACGCCGAACGCCGGGTTCTGCAACACGAGTTCGTCCGTCGCCGGCTCGTAGCGCATGAAACCGCCGGCCGCCGCGCCTAGCGTGCGACACACCGCCTCGATCACGTTGGCCAGAAGCTGCTCGTGATCGCCCGTCGTCGCCAGCGCCGACCCGATTGCGACGACCGCGCGAAGCGGGCGTTCGGCCGCGATGAACGACGAGCCGGATTGACGCGCGCGGCGTGGCATGCAGAAAATCCCGGAAACGCTTCATGGCAGTTTGTCCGAAGCGTACAGGCTTGCCAAGGCGGCTTTGTCGTCTTCGGACATGGACGTTGCGGCGCAGGCTTCCGTATCGTGCCCGCAAACAGGTCGGCACTGCGCGTGGCGGCCGTCGATGAAATGAGCGCCGCGTCGAGGTCACGCCGCCGCCGTCGTGACGACGACGGCGGCAGACGCCGGCCTGGAAAGGAGCGTGAATGTTCAGCGTCGACATCGATACCGGCGGCACGATGACGGACACCTTGATCAGCGGTGGGCCGCAGCCGGTACTGATCAAAGTCGAATCGACCCCGCACGACGTCACCGTATCGTTCGTGCGCAGCCTCGAGGCGGCGGCCGCAGCGACCGGCCACGACTCGCTGAGCGAGTTTCTGGCGCACGTCGATCTGATCCGCTGGTCCTCGACGATCACTTCGAACGTGCTGGCCCAGCGCACCGGCCCGAAGCTCGGCCTGCTCGTCTCCGCGGGCTGCGAAGACACCCTCTATGCGGACGATGCGGCGACGACGGCGCAGGTCATGCCGTCGCTCGTGCGGCGCGAACACGTCGCCGGCCTGCCCCCCGCCGCCGATCGCGCGACGATCGTCGCGCTCCTGAAGCGGCTGATCGATCAAGGCATCCGCCGCATCAATGTGTCGCTGCAGGGCGCATTCCCCGATAACCGGCGCGAGCAGGAAATCCTGCGCATCATCGCCGAGCAGTTCCCCGATCACTACCTCGGTTCGGTCCCCGCGCTCGCCGGCAGCGACATGCTGATGCGACCGGACGACATGTCGCGGACGTTCTACGCGCTGATCAACGCCTACGTCCACAATTCGCTCGCGAACTCGCTGTTCAAGGCCGAGGATCTCGTCAAGGTCGAGCATCACTGGCACGGCAACGTGCTCGTCGGTCACTTGAACGGCGGCGTCGCGCGCATCGGCAAGACGAAGGCCGTCGACACTATCGAGTCCGGTCCGCTGTTCGGCACGCATGCCTCGGCTGCGATTGCCGCGGTGCTCGATCTCCCGCGCGTACTCGCCATCGACATCGGCGGCACGACGGCGAAGGCGAGCGCGGTGCTCGACGGGCGCATCGAGATGCGACCCGAAGGTCATTTCTTCGGCATCCCCGTGCGCACGCCGATGCCGGTCCTGCGCTCAATCGCGCTCGGCGGCGGCAGTGTCGCGACAGTGAGCGACGGCAGGCTGCAACTCGGCCCGGAGAGCATGGGCGCCGCGCCCGGTCCCGCCTGCTACAAGCTCGGCGGCCGTCACGCGACGCTGACCGATGCACTCGTCGTGCTCGGTCTGTTGTCACCGACCGGCTTTCTCGACGGCCGCCGCGTGCTCGACGCGGATCTCGCCGCGACGGCGCTCGCGCGTGACGTCGCGCAGAAGCGCGATCTCGACGTTCCGCGCGCCGCCCGCGCGGTGCTCGACGAGGCGGTCGACATGATGGCCGGTCTCGCCCGCGATACGCTCGCCGAAGCCGGCCACACCGCGGCGGACGGCTTCGTGATGTTCGCCTACGGCGGCAACGGCCCGATGTTCGCGACCGAAATCGCCGAACGGCTCGGGGTGTCCGACGTGCGTCTGTTCGCGCTCGGCACGGTGTTCAGCGCCTACGGCTCGGCAATCGCCGATGTCCTGCACGTCTATGAGCGCGCGCTGATCGCCGGCGATGCATCGGAACTCGGCGCGGCCGTCGACGCGCTCGGCGCGCAGGCCGCGCGCGATCTCGCCGGCGAAGGCTTCGATCCGGCGCGGGCCGAGTATGCGTGGGAACTCGAAAATGCCGATGGCGGCCGCGTCGATGCGCAGGGTGTCGGCGCCACGGCGGTGCGCGAACTCGTGCGGCTCGACGCACCGACGCTGCTCAAGCTGACGGCCCGCTGGCGCATCGAGCGACATCCGCTGCCACCACGGCCCCGGCTCGCCGGTGACTCGCTGCGCGGTACGCGGTCCTCCGTCCTCGCACCCACTGGCAGCCTGCCGGTCCACGCCCATGCGGCGCTGCTCGGGCACAGTCTCGATGGCCCGCTCGTCGTCGACGGCGGCACCTTCACCTGGTATGTCGGCGCTGGCTGGACGCTCGCCGTCGACGCGCACGGCGATGCCGTGCTGACACGGAGGGCCGGCCGATGAGCGAACGCCTGAAGACCGCCGAGAACCTGCTGCTCGACCTCACTGCCGAGCGCTGGATCTGTGAGCGCTGCGAGCACGATCTCGGCTGCGCGCGCGACAACGTCAAACGCGGCCTGCTGGTCGCCGAGCGCGATCCGCGCGAGATCCACCCGCCGCTGATCGACGGTGAATTCACCTTCGCGCCGAATCCAGACTGGGTGCGCATCCTCGAATTCTACTGCCCCGGCTGCGGCACTCAGATCGAGACCGAGTATCTGCCACCGGGCCATCCGATCACGTGGACGACGCAGATCGACATCGATGCACTGAAGCGCCGCCTCGCGAGCGGGGAACTGACGATCGAACACGGCCACCTGAAGGCGGGGACGCCATGAGAAGCGTGGACATCGATGTCGGCGGCACCTTCACCGATCTGGTCCTCACCTTCGACGACCGGCGTGTGATCGCGAAGTCACCGACGACCCCTTACGATCTGTCGGTCTGCTTCATGAACGTGCTGGAGGATGGCGCCGACCAGCTCGGCCAGGCGGTCGCCGATCTCCTGCCGGCGATCGAAGTCGTGCGCTATTCGACGACGGTCGCGATGAACCGGCTGATCGAACGCCGCGGCCCCCGGCTCGGCTTCATGGCGACCGAAGGACACGAAGAGGCTGTGCTGATCGGCCGCGGCGCACAGTGGGTCGATGGGCTGCGCATCGGCGAGCGGCGCAATCTCGCCGTCCAGCACAAGCCCGCGCCGCTCGTCACCCGGCCGCTGATCGTCGGGCTCAAGGAGCGCATCGACTCGGCCGGCCGCGTGCTGCGCCAGCTCGACGAGGACGATGTTCGCGCCAAGCTGCGCACGCTGATGGATCGCGGTGCCCGCGCCATCGCGGTATCGCTGCTGTGGTCGTTCGCGAACCCGATCCACGAGAAGCGCGTCCGCGAGATCATCCGCGAGGAGTACAAGGGCTATCACGTCGGCTACCTGCCGGTGGTGCTGTCGCACGAAGTGGTCGGCAAGGTCGGCGAATACGAGCGCTCGATGACGGCGATTCTCGATGCCTACCTCCAGCGTTCGATCAAGCTCGAGATGGAGGCGACCTGGGATCAGCTCCGCGAACTCGGCTACCGCGGCAGCTTCCTGCTGACCCACAACACCGGCGGCAGCGCGGAGATGTTCAAGACCACCGCGTCGCGCACCTACAACGGCGGTCCGATCTCCGGCCTGATGGGGTCGTATCACATCGGCAAGTCGCTCGGTTACCGGAACGTCATCGCGAGCGACGTCGGTGGCACCAGTTTCGACGTCGGCATGGTTGTCGACGCCGGCGTCAGGAGCTACGAGTTCCGGCCGATCATCGATCGCTGGATGGTCGGGATCTCGATGCTGCAGACGACGACGATGGGCGCCGGCGGCGGTTCCATCGCATGGATCAACACGCTGCTGAACCGGCTCGAGGTCGGGCCGCGCAGCGCGGGCGCGATGCCGGGCCCGGTGTGTTACGACCTCGGCGGTACCGAGCCGACGGTGACGGACGCCGACGTCGTGCTCGGCTACATCTCGCCGGACACGTATTTCTCCGGCCGCATGCCGCTCGACCGCGCCAAGGCGGTGGCGGCGATCGAGACGAAGATCGCGCAACCGCTGGGCGTGTCGGTCGACGAGGCGGCCGCGATGATCCGCCACATCGTCGAAGAGAACATGGCCTCGGCGATCAAGCGGGAAGTGCATCTGCGCGGTTATCACCCGGAGGACTTCGTGCTCTTCGCCTTCGGCGGCGGCGGACCGACACACGTCGCCGGGTATCGCGCCGACGTGCCGACGGCCGTAATCTTTCCGCAGTCGCCGGTGTTCTGCGCACTCGGCAGCTCGGTGATGGACATCATGCACGTCTACGAAGTGTCGAAACGGATGGTGTTCATGGAAGCGATCAGCGAGCGCTTCACGACCGATTACGAATCCTACAACGCCGCCGTCCGCGAGCTCATCGAACGCGCGACGATCGACTTGAAAGCCGAAGGACTCGCGGTGGAGACGGCGCTGTTCCAGATCGAGCTCGACATGCTCTACGGTGGCCAGGTGCATGTGAAGCGCGTCGCAGTCCCGCACCTGACGATCGCGAACGAGTGCCAGATGGAGGAGATCTACGCCGCGTTCGAACAGGAATTCAGCGCCGCCTTCAGTCCGCACGTCGTGAACCGTCCCGGCGGCGTCTACCTCGAGAACATCATCCTGAAGGCGACGGTGCCGACCGAGAAGCTCGAACTGCCCGAGCGTCCGCTGCAGCCGCCCGATGCATCGTCGGCGCAGACCGGCAGCCGCGACGCCTACTGGCCGGCGTCGAAAGCCCGCGTGGCGACACCGGTCTATCGCTTCGAAGCGATGCAGCCGGGACATCGCATCGAGGGCCCGTCGCTCGTCGACGCCGAGTTCACGACGCTGGTCGTGCCGCCCGGCCAGGTGTTCTCGATCGATGCGCGAGGTCTGGGGATCCTGCAGTACGCGAACGGAGTACCGCAATGAGCCATCCGACGGTCGCAGAAAAACTCGGCGCGCTGAAAGTCACGCCGATCACCCCGCACGAGCAACGCTGCCTGGCGCTCGTCTCGCGCGGCGCTTATGAGATCGCGCTGCAACGGACCGCCGACATCCTCGACGAAGGCTACGAGATCTTCATGCGCTCCTCGCGCAGTTCGATGGGAGTGGCCGGCGATTCGATCGTCGCGATGTTCAATGCCCACGGTGATCTCGTCAACGCCTCGGCCGGCACCTATCTGCACGCGATAATCCCGCCGATCGTCATCAAGTACATCCTGAAGAAGTACCGCGACAATCCGGGCATCGACGATGGCGACATCTTCTATACGAACGATGCACTCTACGGCGGCATTCACAACCCGGATCAGGTCGCGATCATGCCGGTGTTCTTCCGCGGCGAACTCGTGGCATGGACGGCCGCGCTGTCGCACACGACCGAGACCGGCGCGTGCGAGCCGGGCGGCATGCCGCTGTCGGCGACCTCGCGTTTCGAAGAAGGCATGAACCTGCCGCCGATGAAGATCGGCCGCAATTTCCGCATCAATAACGACATCATCGAGCTGTTCGCCGCGTTCGGCATCCGTGCCGAAGCGAACGTGACGGTGGATCTCAAGGCGCGCTGCACGACCGCCGACCGCGTCCGCCTGCGGCTCGTTGAAATGTGCGAGCGTGAGGGCGCGGATTTTGTCACGGGGCTGTTCCGTCGCATGCTGATCGAGGCCGAGTCCGGCGCCCGCAAGCGGCTGTCGACATGGCCGGACGGCGTGTATCGCTGCGTCACCTTCAGCGACGCGGCGGGCCTGACGCGCGGTCTCATCCGCAACTGCGCGATGACGGTGACCAAGCACGGCGATCGCCTGACGATCGATTTCACCGGCACCAGCCCCGAGAACCTGTCGAGTTACAACGCGCATCCACAAGCGGTGGTGGGGCACCTCGCGAACTACATCTACGAGTACGTATTCCACGATCTGCCGGTGTCGAGTGCGACGTTCGCGCCGCTCGATTTCATATTCCCCGAGGCGAGCTGCCTGTCACCGACACCACGCGCGGCGACGAGCAATTCGGTGATGATCTGCACCGGCGCGATGAGCGCGATCGCGAACTGCATCTCGCGTGCGCGCTTCCCGAGCGAGGAATGGCAACAGACGACGGCGTCGATGGGCAACGGCGGCAATGCGCCCGTGATCGCCGGCACATCGCAGTGGAACATGTCCTTCGCCGACATGATTGCCTACACCATCAACACCGAAGGCCAGGGGGCGCGCTGTACCTGCGACGGCATGGATGCCTACGGCTTTCCGTGGTGCGCGTTCGGTCGCGCGCCGGACGTCGAGAGCATGGAGAACGAGTTCCCGATGATCGTGCCGTTCAGCCAGCACTGGCCGGACTCGGGCGGACACGGCAGGTTTCGCGGCGGATGTGGCACCGTGCAGTTCTGGGGTGCGCATCACGTGCCGCTGGTGTTTTTCATGTCGATCGCCGACAACAGTTCGATCCAGACACCGCAGCCACTGTTCGGCGGCTATGCGCCGCCGACCGTGCCCGGGCTATGCATCGAGGACACTAAGATCACGACGCTGCTGGCCACGCTCGGCGACAAGACGCTCGACTTCCACGCGTTGGTGCGCGGCGAGTTCGGCGTGCTGACGACCGAACCGTTCGGTCGCGCGACGCGCCCGATCGAAGGCGACAAGACGATTGCGGTCCTGATGTCGACCGGCGGCGCGGGGTATGGCGATCCTCTCGATCGCGATCCGCTCTCGGTGCAGAAGGATTTGCTCGCCGGTCTGTGTTCGCCGTGGAGCGCACGGGAAATCTACAAGGTGGCATGGGATGCCGGGCTGGCGCGCGTCGATCTCGCCGCGACGGATGCCATGCGGGCCGAGGCACGCCGCGCGCGGCTCGCCCGCGGCCGACCGTATGCGGAGTTCGAAGCCGAATGGCTGACGCGCCGCCCACCGGCCGACATCCTCGGTCTCTACGGTGCGTGGCCGGACGGACAACCGCTGGCACCGGCGTTCCGGCCGTGAATGCGATGCCACCCGGTGGTGCAGCGAAACCGGCACGCCGGCGCGTCCAGGCGATGGCGCAGGGTCGCGGCCAGGGCGAACGCGTCGTGATTCCGCTCGCCTTCGACGTGGCAGCGCAGATTTCGGCACGCCCGATCGAGGAGTTCCATCGCGATCCGACGCAACTTGCGAACGGCCTGCTCGAATTGCACCGGGCGCTCGGTGCGGACGGCCTCTGCGTCGCCCTCGCCGATGGCATCGAACATGCGTCGGCGGC
>JADZCB010000018.1 GCA_020851775.1 Gammaproteobacteria bacterium | reverse complement strand
GCCGCCGCGACCCTCGACGGCAGCAGCGAGACGGTCGAAGCGGCGCGCCAGAATCTGATCCTGAAAATCGGTGAAAACATTTCGATCCGACGCTTCGACGTCCGCACCGTCGCTGGTGGCGTCATCGGCGCGTACCGCCACGGCAAGCGCATCGGTGTGCTGGTCGAAGTGGTCGGGGGCAGCCGGGATCTGGCGAAGGACATCGCGATGCATGTCGCGGCATCGAACCCGGTGTGCGTGGCCGAGGCCGACGTACCCCCGGCCCTGCTGGCGAAAGAAAAGGAAATCCGGCTCGCGCAGGCGGCCACCAGCGGCAAGTCGCCGGACATCGTCGAAAAGATGATCGTCGGGCAGATGCGCAAATTCGTCGGGGAAATCACCTTGCTCGGCCAGGCTTTCGTCAAGGATCCGGACACCACGATCGGCAAGCTCCTCGGCAAGGACGCCAGTGTGCAGGCCTTCATCCGCTACGAAGTCGGTGAGGGCATCGAGAAGAAGGAAAGCAACTTCGCCGAGGAAGTCATGGCCCAGGCACGAGGTGCCGAAAGCTGATGGCGGGGATGACGACTCCGCGGTCTGCGGGGTCGTCGGCCCGGTTGCCGGAATCTGCGCACCGGCCGCGACCCGCCGGCACGATCGGCGCGGGTCCGCGAGCGCGTCTGTCCTCGATCAGAACGGAATTTCCGCTGTGAACGCCGATACTTCGACTTCCGATCAGCGCTACAGGCGCGTCCTCATCAAGCTCAGCGGCGAAGCGCTGATGGGGCATGAGGATTACGGTATCGACCCCGCCGTCCTCGCGCGTATCGCCAGTGAAATCCGGGATCTCGTCCGCCACGGCGTCGAAGTCGCGGTGGTCATCGGGGGTGGCAACATCTTCCGCGGCGCCGGCCTGGCAGCCAAGGGCATGGATCGCGTATCGGCCGATCAGATGGGCATGCTCGCGACCGTCATCAACGCCATCGCGATCCAGGACGCGCTCGAGCGCATCGGGCTCTACGCGCGCGTGATGTCGGCGATCAAGATCAATCAGGTATGCGAGGATTACATCCGGCGACGCGCGATCCGGCACCTGGAAAAGGGCAGGGTGGTGGTGCTCGCGGCCGGTACCGGCAATCCGTTCTTCACGACCGATTCGGCGGCGAGCCTGCGCGCGATCGAGATCGGCGCGCAGCTCATGATCAAGGCGACCAAGGTGGACGGCGTATATTCGGCCGATCCGGCCAGGAACCCGGACGCGGTGCGCTACGAACGGCTCGACTACGATACCGTACTGGAGCAGAAGCTCGGCGTGATGGACGCGACTGCGGTGGTGCTCTGCCGCGACAACCGCATGCCACTGCGTGTGGTGGACATGACCCAGCCTGGCAGCTTCGTGCGGGCGGCGCTGGGCGAGGACGTCGGAACCCTGGTCACAACTGCGGATTGATCCCATGATTCAAGACATCATCAAGGACGCCGGCACCCGGATGGACAAGACGGTCGCCTCGTTCAAGGTCGACCTCATGAAAATCAGGACGGGGCGCGCGCACCCCAGCCTGCTCGACCACGTGCAGGTCGATTACTACGGCACGATGACGCCGATACCGAAGGCCGCAAACGTGACCATCGAAGACGCCCGCACGCTGATGGTATCGGCCTGGGACAAGACCATGGTGGCGGCGATCGAGCGCGCGATCCTGGAGTCCGACCTCGGCCTGAACCCGAACACCGCCGGCACTGTCATGCGCATCCCGCTGCCACCGCTGACCGAGGAGCGTCGTCGGGATCTCGTCAAGGTGTGCAAATCGGAGGCCGAGCAGGCCAAGGTCGCGATCCGGAACATCCGCCGCGAGGCGATTTCGGATCTGAAAGACCTGCTCAAGGAAAAGGAAATTGCCGAGGACGATGAGCGCCGTGGCCTGGACGAAGTCCAGAAACTGACCGACGCGCACATCAAGAAGATCGACGAGGCACTTGCCGCTAAAGAACAGGAAATCCTGTCGGTCTGAGCGCGCCCGCATGCACAACGGTCTCCCCCGCCACGTGGCGATCATCATGGACGGCAACGGCCGCTGGGCCCATCGTCGTCAGCTTCCGCGCATCGCGGGCCATCGCGCCGGCGTGGAAAACGTGCGCGCGATCGTCGCGCGCTGCGCCGAGCTCGGCATCGAATACCTGACGCTGTTCGCCTTCAGCAGTGAGAACTGGCGACGTCCGCCGACCGAGGTCCGCCTGCTGATGGATCTGTTCGTCCACGCGCTGGATCAGGAAGTCCAGCGCCTGCACGAGAACGGGGTGCGGCTGCAGGTGATAGGCGAGCGCAAGGCTTTTCCGGTCAAGCTCCAGCGCGCGATCGCCCGCGCCGAAGCGGTGACTGCCGAGAACACCGGCCTCACTCTCGTGATCGCCGCCAATTACGGCGGACGCTGGGATATCACCGAGGCGGCGCGCCGACTCGCCGAGCAGGTGCGTCAGGGTACGCTCGACCCTGCGGACATCACGCCCGAGATGCTCGAAGAGCAGCTCTGCCTGAATGATGCGCCGGAGCCGGATCTCTTCATCCGCTCCGGTGGCGAGCAGCGGATCAGCAACTATCTGCTGTGGCAGCTCGCCTACACCGAACTGCACTTCACCGACTGCCTGTGGCCGGATTTCGATCGGCACCAGTTCGATCTGGCGCTCAAGAGTTTCACGCGCCGCCAGCGTCGCTTCGGCATGACCGGCGAGCAGATCGAACACATCGAACAGCCCGCGGCAGATCTGCCGGCCGAGCACCTGGGGACTACCTGAGTGGGATCTGCATCGGTCCCGCCGACCGATCAGGGCCCGGGCCGGGCGCTCCGTTCCCGACTTCTCACCGCCGCCGTGCTCGGCGGGGCGCTGGTCCTGCTGGTGATCGCCGACAGCCCGGGCACGCTCGCCGCCGTGCTCGCCGTGTTTCTGGCGCTGGCCGCCTGGGAATGGGGCACGTTGTGCGGATGGCGGCGTCCCGCCGTGTTCGTCTGGGTCGGCGCTCTGCTCATGCTGGCGGCGCTGGCGTGGGGTGCCCTGCCACCGGGACCCGCGCGCGCGGGCGTGCTGCTGGTGAGCGTCGTCGGCTGGGGTGCGGCCGCCGCCGTCGTCGTCGCTGCCGAACGCGGCCGATCGTTGTTGCCGGAGCGCGCAGCAGCGCTCGCCGCGCTCGGGGTCTGGGTGCTGCTGCCGTTGTGGCTGTCGCTGCTGTGGCTGAAGGCGGCGAGCCCGCTGTTGCTGCTCGCGTTGTTCGCATTGATCTGGCTGGCCGACAGCGCTGCCTATTTCGTCGGCCGGCGTTACGGTCGGCGCCGGCTCGCGCCGCGCGTCAGCCCGGGCAAGACGTGGGCCGGGGTTGCCGGCGCGCTGGCCGCGGCGCCGATTATCGCGCTCGTGTTCGGTCTGTCAGCCGGCTTCCGCGGGGCGGCACTCGCGGGATTCGGTATGCTGTGCCTCGTGACGGTGGTCGCCTCGATCGTCGGCGATTTGTTCGAGAGTCTGCTCAAGCGCCGCGCCGGCGTGAAAGACAGCGGCGCGCTGCTGCCAGGTCATGGCGGTGTGCTCGATAGAATCGACAGTCTCACCGCCGCTGCACCGATATTCTGTTGGGGGTTGTCCTTGTTGGATTCCAGTCCGTGAAAGCCGTCACCATTCTCGGGTCCACCGGCACAATCGGTGTCAACACGCTCGATGTCATCGCGCGCCATCCCGGTCATTACGAGGTGTTCGCGCTGACGGCGAACCGCAATGTCGATGGGCTGTTCGAGCAGTGTGCGACCTGGCGCCCGCGCTACGCGGTGCTGGTCGATGCGGCAGCGGCGAAGACGCTGCGCGAGCGGGTCGCCACTGCCGGTCTCGCGATCGAAGTGCTGAGCGGCGCCGACGCGCTGGTCGAGGTCGCGCGACACCCGGACGTGCACTACGTGATGGCCGGTATCGTCGGCGCCGCCGGCCTGCTGCCCAATCTCGCCGCGGCCCGGAGCGGCAAGCGCGTGATGCTCGCGAACAAGGAATCGCTGGTGATGTCCGGCGCACTGTTCATGGATGCCGTGCGGGAATCGGGCGCCGAACTGCTGCCGATCGACAGCGAGCACAACGCGGTCTTCCAGTGCATGCCGGGCGGCTTCGAGCGCGGCCTGCCGACGGTCGGCGTACGGCGCATCCTGCTGACCGCTTCGGGCGGCCCGTTCCGCACGCGCGAACTCACCGAACTCGACGCGGTCACACCAGACCAGGCCTGTGCACATCCGAAGTGGGTGATGGGACGCAAGATCTCGGTCGACTCGGCGACGATGATGAACAAGGGACTCGAGATCATCGAGGCCTGCTGGCTGTTCAACACTGGCCAGGATGCGATAGAAGTGGTCGTTCATCCGCAGAGCGTGATTCATTCGATGGTCGAATACGTCGACGGCTCGGTGCTCGCCCAGCTCGGCAATCCGGACATGCGCACCCCGATTGCCTATGCGCTGGGCTGGCCCGCGCGTGTCGATTCCGGTGTCGCGCAACTGAATCTCTTCGACGTGCGACGGCTCGATTTCGAGGAGCCCGACACGCGGCGCTTTCCCAGTCTGCGTCTCGCGCGTGAGGCGATGAGTGCCGGCGGTACGGCGCCGGCGATCCTCAACGCCGCGAACGAAGAAGCGGTCGCGGCCTTCCTCGACGGCCGCATCCGCTTTCCGGCGATTGCCGCCGTCGTCGCGGACACGCTGGATGGACTTGCCCCGCGGGCCGCCGACGATCTCGCCGTCATCCTCGACGACGATCGCCGCGCGCGGGAAGTCGCGCAGCGGCTGACGCGAAAACTCGCCTCGTGATAGACGTCCTGCAGACCGTCGTCTCCTTCGTGATCGCGCTCGGCGTGCTGGTCACGATCCACGAGTACGGGCACTACTGGGTCGCGAAGCGGTGCGGCGTGCGCATTCTGCGTTTCTCACTGGGCTTCGGTCGCCCGTTTTGGCAGAAGCGCTTCGGCCCGGACGCCACTGAGTTCGCGGTCGCGGCGATCCCGCTCGGCGGTTACGTCAAGATGCTCGACGAGCGCGAGGGGCCGGTCGCCGCGCACGAGCGGCATCGTGCGTTCAACACGCAATCGCTGGCACGTCGCGCGGCGATCGTCGCTGCCGGTCCGCTCGCCAATTTCCTGCTCGCCCTGCTCGTGTACTGGGCGATGTACATGGTCGGTGTCTCCGGTGCGCGTCCCTATGTCGGCGACGTCGAGCCCGCCGGTGTCGCCGCCCACGGCGGCTTGCGCGCCGGCGACGAGATTCTGCGCGTCGACGGCCGCGCGACGGCGATCTGGGACAACGTCATGGCGACGGCGATCGAGGCCATTCTCGACGAGAATACCGTGCGGCTGACGGTACGCGGCAGCGACGGTCTCGAGCGTGACGTCACGCTCGACTTCAGCAGCCTGTCCATCGACGATCTCTCGCGCGGCGACTTCTTCACCAAGGTCGGTTTCGAGCCGCGGCGTCCCAGAATTCCGCCGATCATCGGCCGCGTGGTGCCCGGCGAAGCGGCTGCGGCAGCCGGCTTGCAAGCCGGCGATCGCGTGCAGGCACTCGGAGGTGAACCGGTTGACGACTGGCTCGACTGGGTCGCAGCGATACGCGCACAGCCGGAGCGCTCGCTCGAGATCGTCGTCGAACGCGCCGGGTCGCCGGTGCATCTGACCCTGGTGCCGCGCGCCCATGTGGAGGATGGCGTACGCATCGGTCGGATCGGCGCCGAGGTTGCGCCTTATGCTGCCGGGGAAGACGCCGTTCCGACTGCGACGGAGCGCTACAATCCGGCGAGCGCCGCGCTGCACGCGGTGACACGCACGCGCGATGTCACGCTGACGACGCTGAAGTTCCTGCGCAAGATGGTGATCGGCGAAGCATCGGTGCAGAACTTGAGCGGACCAATCAGTATCGCGCAATTTGCGGGCGCATCGGCCAAGCTCGGCATCCCGCGCTTTCTCGAGTTTCTCGGCCTCGTCAGCGTGAGTCTCGCGGTACTGAATCTACTGCCTGTACCGATGCTCGACGGCGGACACTTGATGTATTACCTGATAGAATCCATCATACGAAAACCGGTGCCGGAGGCTGTCCAACTCTACGGACAGCACATCGGGCTGATGTTCCTGTTGGGATTGATGGGGCTCGCAATCTACAACGACATCATGCGCATCTTGTGACAACGCTGGGCAGCCCTCGAAAACTTAAATAACTAATGCGGAAATCGCGAGCTGCACGCTGGTCGGCGTGCCTGGCACTCGGTCTGTTGCTGCAGGCCGCGGTCGCCGAGGACTTCATCGTCGACGACATCCGGGTCAACGGGTTGCGTCGTATTTCGCCGGGCACCGTCTTCAACTATCTCCCCATCACGATCGGCGATCGTGTCGACGAGAAGCGCACGCAGGAAGCGGTACGAGCGCTGTTCAAGACTGGCTTCTTCAAGGACGTCAAGCTCGAACGCGACGGCGATGTGCTGATCGTGCAGGTGATCGAGCGCGAATCGATCGCCGACATCACCTTCAAGGGCAACAAGGCGATCAAGACCGAGGAACTGCTGAAAGGCCTCGGTGACATCGGCTTTGCGAAGGGCGAGGTATTCAACGAGGCCAAGCTCGACAAGGTCACGCAGGAACTGCGCCGTCAGTACTATTCGAACGGCAAGTACGGCGTGAAGATCGAATCCAAGATCACGCCGCTCGACGACAACAGCCTCACCATCGCCTTCACCATCGTCGAAGGGGACGCCGCGCGCATCCGCGAAATCAACATCGTCGGCAACAAGGCCTTCACCGACGACGAACTGCTCGGCGAATTCAAACTGACGACGCCGAACTGGATAAGCTGGTTCACGAAGGACGATCAGTACTCGAAGCAGAAACTCGGCGGCGACCTCGAAGCGCTGCGCTCGAAATACCAGGACAACGGTTACGTCGACTTCCACGTCGAGTCGACCCAGGTGTCGATCACGCCCGACAAGGCGGACGTCTACATCACTGTCAACATCGCGGAAGGCGAGCAGTACTCGCTGTCCGAGGTCAAGCTGGCCGGCCGTCTCGTGGTCGACGAAAAGGAACTGTTCGAACTGGTGACGACGCGCAAGGGCATGCTGTTCTCGCGCAAGGAAAGCCAGCAGACGAGCAAGAACATCACCGAGCGCCTCGGCGACGAGGGCTACGCATTTGCCAACGTCAACTCGATCCCGAAGCTCGACCGCGACAAGAAGGAGGTTGCGCTGACCTACTTCGTCGATCCGGGCCAGCGCGTCTACGTGCGTCGCGTGAATTTCTTCGGCAATGCGAAAACGCGTGACGAGGTCATCCGCCGCGAGATGCGACAGATGGAAGGCGGCTGGATCTCGACCGCCAAGGTCGAGCGATCGAAGATCCGCATGCAGCGCCTCGGCTACTTCGAGGAAGTGAACGTGGAGACGCCGGCCGTGCCCGGCACGGCCGATCAGGTCGACGTGAATTACACCGTCAAGGAGCGTCCGTCCGGCAACCTGATGCTGGGTCTCGGTTTCTCGCAGGGACAGGGCCTGATCTTCAACACGAGCATCACCCAGAACAACTTCCTGGGCAGCGGCAAGAGCGTCAGCGCTTCATTCAACAACAGTGAAATCAACCGCGTCTTCCGGCTCGGGTACCTGAATCCGTTCTGGACACTGGACGGCATCAGCCGCGGCTTCAACGTCGGCTATTCCGAGGTCGATGCCGGTGCGCGCCTGAACAATACGATTCGCTACAGTTCGAAGACGGGATCAGGGGGCGTCAATTTCGCGATTCCGCTGACCGAGTACAACACGATCAGCGTCGGCGCCGGCTACGAGTCGACATCGCTCGACATCGATCCGTCGCTGCTCGACTTCCGTGTACTGCGTTTTATCCTGCTCGAAGGCGACAGCTACGACATTTTCCGGCTGAACAGTGCCTTCGCCTACGATACGCGCAACTCGGCATTGTTTCCGACCAAGGGCGTGCTGCAGCAGATCAGCGGCCAGATTGCGGCGCCCGGCGGCGACCTGAATTTCTGGAAGGTCGATTACGACTCCCGCATCTTCGTGCCGATCTACAAGGAATACGTGCTGCTGTTCAAGACGCAGGTCGGCTACGGCGATGCCTACGGCGACACCTTCGAACTGCCGTTCTTCGAGAACTTCTTCGCCGGTGGTCCGCGCACGGTACGCGGTTACGAGGAAAGCTCACTGGGTCCCAAAGACATCTTCAACGATGCGCTTGGTGGCAATCTGTCGCTGGTCGGCAACCTCGAACTGATCCTGCCGGTGCCTTTCCTGAAGGAATTCAAATCCGTCCGGCTGACCGCCTTCTACGATATCGGCAATGTCTACGACACCGGTTTCGAGGACGTGACGGTCGATACCCTGCGCATGTCGACCGGTCTGTCGGGGGTATGGCTATCGCCGTTCGGCATGCTTTCGGTTAGTATCGCGCAGCCGTTCAACGACCAGCCGAACGACGAAATCCAGAAATTCCAGTTCACGTTCGGCACCACATTCTGACGCATGTGGGTGGCCCGGTAGGCGGCCGGTATGGCGCGCCGTTCACCATTCTTTTGACCAACAGAGCTATGAATATGTCGAAGACTAGCATCATTGGTGCCCTGGCCGTGCTGGCAGCCTGCGCAGCCGCGCCGGTATCCGCAGCCGACTACAAGATCGGTGTCGTGCAGGCCGTGCGCGTGCTCGAGGCGGCACCCCAGGCCGAGGCGGCCAAGAAGAAGCTGGAGACCGAATTCGCCGGGAAGGACAAGCTCCTGCTCGCGAAACAGAAGGAACTGAAGGCGCTCGAGGATCGGGCAGCGAAGGACGGCGCGATCATGAGCGAGACGGAACGCACCCGTCTGCAGCGCCAGATCATCGAGAAGCAGCGCGATCTCAAGCGCGATTCGGACGAATTCCGTGAAGACGTGAACTTCCGTCGCAACGAGGAGTTCGCGAAGATCCAGAAGCAGATCGTCGAAGCCATCCAGACGATCGCGCAGGAACAGAAATTCGATCTCGTGCTCGGCGAAGGCGTGATTTTCGCAAGCAAGGCCGTCGACATCACGGATCTCGTGATCGAGCGCCTGAAGAAGGCGCCGTAACGACGGCGCGGCCGCCGCCGCGGCACACCCGTCGAATAACTGCACGCGAGCGAACCCGGCGCAGACCGGAGCACAGGCGTGTCGTGCAGCACAGGCCGGCACGCTCGACGCCGAGACGTTCGGCGTCGAGCGCCAGCGTCCGGTCATGGCTAACCGCCCGCACCGCCGGCATGGCACTTGGGGAGATCGGCATGCGACTGACGACCACACCGACGTTCAGCCTGGCAGTTTCGTGATGGATCACACGGACCAGGCCCAGGCGGGCGACACGATAGACATCCGGGAAATCCTGCGGATACTGCCGCACCGCTATCCGTTCCTGCTGGTCGATCGCGTGCTCGAATGCGTACCGTTCGAGCGTATCAAGGCAATCAAGAACGTCACGTTCAACGAACCGTTCTTCACCGGTCATTTCCCGGACAAGCCCGTGATGCCCGGCGTGTTGCTGCTCGAGGCGATGGCGCAGGCGACGGGGCTGCTCGCCTTCCGCTCACACAACGCACAAAGCAGCAGTGCGAGCATGTATTACCTGGTCGGTGTCGACAAGGCACGCTTCAAGCGCCCCGTCGTTCCTGGCGATCAGGTCGTGCTGATCGCACGTCTGCAGCGCTGCATCCGTGGCATCTACAAGTTCGAGACCGAAGCGCACGTCGGTGACGATCTCGTCGCCACCGCCGATTTCATGACCACCGAGATGGAAGGGCGCGCTTGATACATCCGACGGCGATCATCGAGCCCGGCGCCCGTCTTGCCGCGAACGTCGAAGTCGGACCCTGGACTTACGTCGGTGACGGGGTCGAGATCGGTGACGGTTGCAGCATCGGGGCACACTGTGTGCTGAAGGGGCCGACCCGCCTCGGCCGCGACAACCGCATCTTCGCCTTCTGTTCGATCGGCGAGCAGCCGCAGGACAAGAAGTTCAAGGGAACTGAAGCGGTCCGCCTCGAGATCGGCGATCGCAATACGATTCGAGAATATTGCAGCATCAACCGCGGCACGCCCGGCGGTGGCGGCGTGACGTCGCTCGGCGACGACAACTGGCTGATGGCGTACTGCCACGTCGCGCATGACTGCCGCATCGGCAACCACACGATTTTTGCGAACAATGCCACGCTCGCTGGCCATGTCGAGATCCACGACTACGCGATCCTCGGCGGCTTCACGGGCGTGCATCAATTCTGTCGCGTCGGGGAAAGCAGCTTCACGGCGATTTCGGCCGTGATCGTCAAGGATGTACCGCCCTACGTGATGGCCGGTGGCAACACCGCGCGGGCGCGTGCGATCAATCGCGAAGGCCTGCGGCGCCGTGGTTTCGACCGCAACGCGATCGCCGCGATCACGCGTGCGTACAAGACGCTCTATCGTCAGGGTCTGCTGCTCGAGGACGCGCTCGCCGAACTCGATGAACAGGCGCGTGAGACGCCGGAAGTCGCACGCTTCGTCGGATTCATCCGCAGCGCGCGACGCGGCATCGTGCGCAGCCGCCGCGGCGACAGAGACGATTGACACCGATCGGCCCGGCCACCCGTCGGGCAGCTCGACCGCGCCGCCGATGACGTCATCCGGGTCCACGCTCCCGCCGCCGCTTCCATTGCGGCGCATCGCGCTCGTCGCCGGTGAAGCGTCGGGCGACCAGCTCGGCGCCGATCTGATCGCCGCGCTGCGCGCGCGACACCCGGGCCTCGACGTGCTCGGCATGGCCGGGCCGCGGATGGTCGCGGCCGGCTGTCGTGCGCTCGCCCGGGTCGACGAGCTCGCGGTGATGGGGCTCGTCGAGGTTCTGCGTCATTACCCCCGCTTGCGACGGCTGCGCGCGCGGTTGATCGACGAACTGATCGACGCTCGTCCGGACGTGCTCATCGGCATCGACGTCCCGGACTTCACGCTGGCAATCGAACGCCGCGCGAAGGCGGCCGGGATCCCGACCGTCCATTACGTCTGTCCTCAGGTCTGGGCGTGGCGGGCCGGGCGTCTGCCGGCGATACGCAGCGCGGCGGACCTCGTGCTCGCGCTGTTCCCGTTCGAAGTGCCGTTTCTCGCGGCACATCGCATCGAGTCCGTGTTCGTCGGTCATCCGCTGGCCGATCGCATCCCGCTCCCGCCGGACCGTGCAGCGGCGCGGGCCGCCGTGCTGCCCGAGGCACCGATGGCGGACGGGCCGTTGCTCGCGGTGCTGCCCGGCAGCCG
>JADZCB010000017.1 GCA_020851775.1 Gammaproteobacteria bacterium | reverse complement strand
TCAAGCAGGTCTTCGTGTACCAGGGGCGCGTCGCCAACGATCTTCTCGAACGCTATCAGTTTGCCGACGACCTCGAAACGGAGATGGACCCCGTGCTCTCGGCGGCCGAAGCGCGCATGAACGAAGCCTGCAGCTATCTGAACCAGGCCGCCGTCGCCTATCTCGCCGGCAGCAGGCCGGGTTGGCGTCTGAAGATGCGGGTCTATGCGAGCGTCGCGGATTGCGAGGCCGCGGCCGACGACGTCGCCGCGCTGCTCGATCAGCAGAGCCAGCCGTTCGCAGTGTCCGAGCTCACGCGCTGATTACGTGTTCTCCTCGACGCCCGTCGAGGTCCGGGCCGCCGGCATTTCATAGCCGGGTGGAGCGCGCAGCGCGCAACCCGGGATCGGCGTTGCGCCCGGGCAACGAAGACGCCCGGACCCGGAACGTTCAACGCGGCGCCCGCAACAGCACGTAGACTGCCCCCGTCCCGCCGTCGACCGGCCGCGCCGACGCGTACGCCAGCACTTCGTCGCGCTGCGCGAGCCAGTGCGCCACGCGCGGTTTGAGCACAGGCAGCTTGCCGGGTGAACTATTGCCCTTGCCGTGGACGATGCGCACGCAGCGCAGGCCCGTGCCGACGCACTGCTGGAGGAAGCCGGCGAGACGCAGCCTTGCTTCGGCGCTGGTCAGGCCGTGGAGATCGAGATGGGCCTGCACGGCGAACTGGCCGCGACGCAGCTTGCGCAGCAGCGCGTGCTGTACGCCGTCGCGCCGGAACATGAGCTCGTCGCCCATCTCGAGTTCACCGGCGCCCGGATCCTGCAGCACCATTTCGCGCAGTACTTCCTGTTCGTCGCGACGCGCCTGCTGCGGGATCGGCGGCGGCGGCGGTGGCCGCAGCGGCACGGTGTCGACTTCGAGCGGACGCACGCCGGCGAGCGCTTCGCGCAGCGCGAGGACGTCGTCGTGCAGCGGCGCTCCTTCAGCTTCTGCCGAAGGCGGGGAGCTCGGCGGTCCGCCGCGCGGCGCGCCGACCGGCGTCTGGAATTTGCGAGACATGCTGCGCGTCCAAGACGAGCCGGCCGTTCAGGCCGCGAGCCACGCGTCGGCCGGCACGACCTGCGCGCAGGGGGAGGACAGCGCGGCCATGAACGACGCATGCACCGAGGCCGCCGGTACGGTCGCGCCGACGATGACGAGATCACGAGAGCCCGTCGTATCGAGTTGGCTCTTCTGCGTGGTGTCACGAAACCTGTTCGGAAAGTGCTTGCGCACGACCGTCTCGCCCGCACGCGCCGCCGCCGCCACCGCGTCCATATTCTTCAATTCCATCGCGCCACACGGGAAATAGCAGTTCTGAATGTCGACGAGGACGAAAGACTGGCTCATGGCGTACTCCGACTTGGCATGGAGGGAAAACCGCTACGGCCACGACCGAGCGCGTATGCACAGACCGCCGCACCCTGCCACGGGTTCCGCGCCGCCGGCAAGGCGGCGGAAGGAATGCGCGAAGCGCAAATTCAACGGCTTTCCAGCCAGGCTGCAAGGTCGATAAGGCCGCTCAGCCGACCGCGCGCCGCGCGTTCGCGAACATGCGGAACCACGGCGATTCGACATCGCGCCATTCGGAGGGAAGCCAGGAGAACTGCTTCGTCAGATACACACGCTCCGCGTGCGGCATCACGATGGTCGCGCGGCCGTCGTCGGTGGTGAGGCCGGCGAGCGCATCCGGAGATCCGTTGGGATTCTGCGGATAGCGCTGCGCTGGTGCGCCGGCGTCGTCGACATAACGCAGGCACGCCCGCTGCGCGGTATGCGCGAACGACGCGCGACCTTCGCCGTGCGAGGCGACGAGCGGCGCGCGCAGGCCGGCGAGGCCGGCGAAGAAAATCGAGGGTGACGGCAGCACTTCTGCCATCACGAGCCGCGCCTCGAACTGCTCGCTCCGATTGCGCAGAAAGCGCGGCCAGTGCAGCGCGCCGGGGATGATCTCGTTCAATTGCGAGAGCATCTGGCAGCCGTTGCAGACGCCGAGCGTGAAGGTGTTCGCGCGCGCGAAGAACGCCGCGAATTCGTCGCGGGCGCGAGCGTGGTAGAGGATCGACTTCGCCCAGCCGCTGCCTGCGCCCAGTACGTCGCCGTATGAAAATCCGCCGCAGGCGACGAACCCGTCGAAGTCGGCGAGGCTGCGGCTGCCGTCGAGCACTTCCGACATGTGCAAGTCGAAGGCATCGAAGCCCGCGTGGGTGAACGCGGCGGCCATTTCGCGCTGCCCGTTGACGCCCTGCTCACGCAGGATCGCGACGCGCGGCCGTTTCAAGGTGAGGGCCGGGGGTGCCAGTGGCTCTAGCGTGGGCGGTACCTCGAGATAGAGCCCGCGCGCATCGGGTGCGAGTGTCTGCGCGAGTTCCTCGTCGGCACAGGCTGGATTGTCACGCAGGCGCTGAATCACGTGTGACGGTCTCGACCATTCACGCAGCCAGTCGAAGAGATCTGTGTCGAGCAGCGTCTGCCCGCCGTGTCGCACTCGAATCTGTCGTTCCGCGGTGGGTCGGCCAAGCCGGTGCACGTGGCCCGCGAGCGGGCCCGCGTCGAACTGTGTGAGGACCGCTGCGACGTCGGCCTCGGCCACCTGCAGCACCAGGCCGAGTTCTTCGGTGAACAGTGCGGCCGTCACGTCCGGGCCGAGGCTGTCGAGTGTGATGTCGAGGCCGCAACGCGCGGCGAATGCCATCTCGGCGAGCGTCGCGAGCAGGCCGCCGTCGGCGCGATCGTGTAACGCGAG
>JADZCB010000016.1 GCA_020851775.1 Gammaproteobacteria bacterium | reverse complement strand
CTGCTCGCTTGCGCAATCGCGCGCGCGCCACCGGTCAGATCGATACGCCCGTCCGCGTACACACCGATCCAGGCGTTGTCGCCGGTCGCGCTCAGATTGCCGTTGACGGCGACGTTGCCGTCACTCGCTTCGATGCTGATCGACCCATAGCTCGCACCGCTGACCGTGATGCTGCCCTTGACGGTGATATTTCCCGTCCCGACGTTGTTCAGGTCAATCTCCGCCGATTCGCCGCCGCCGATCGCGCTCAGGTTGCCGTTGACGACGATGCCGTTGACCGCGTCGACGAAGAGTTCCACCGAGCCACCGGTCGCACTCGCCTGCAAGCTGACATTGCCATTGAGGTTGACGACCTTGCCCTCGAAGGAAGCTTCGGCGTCGCGGTTCAGTGCGGTCGACACGACCGAAACCGGGCCCGCGACATTGAGATTCCCGCCTTGCGCACCGAGAAAAAGCCGCGCGTTCTGGCTGGCGGCCGCAATCGACACGCCCCCGCCACCGAGGTGCAGATTGCCGCTGACCGTCCCGGCGCTGACGTCGACCGTCTCCGTCGCGCTGATGCCGGCGAGGCTGACGTTGCCGGTGTTCACGCCACGACCGTTCAGCGTGTTGATGAACAGCGAGCGCGCAGTGACGGGACCGGTACTGACATGACCACCGGACTGGCCCGCCTCGAGCTGGACCACGGCGTCCGGCGCGCTAATCGCACCGGTCGTCACGTTGCCGTTGGCGAGACCCGAGTTGGCGCCGTTGATCGTCACGCCGGCCGCGGCGAGCGCGCCGAGCGCGACGTTGCCGGTCGCGGAGCCCGCGGAGGCGGTGAACGTACCCTTGATGTTGATGCCGATGCCGCCGAGATTGATGTCGCCATCGGATTCGTTGCCGACACCGAACTCTCCCGTGCCAAGCCCAACGCCGAGCGATGCGCTGGACGTGCCCGAAATCTGACCGATCCGGAGCGCGAGATTACCGCTGCCGGTCGTCGCCGTAATCGTGAACGGTCCGCCGGTGGCGAAAATCTCGTCGCTCGCGACCAGCGTCACGTCGGTATTCGCGTCGAGCTTGGTCTCGATGAAGCCTTTGCTGACCGTCGCCAGTGTCGAATCGCCGCCAGGCGGCGCCGACCCTGCACCGATGCCGAGTCGTGCCGGGTCGATGACGACGTTGCCACCAGCGCCGGCCTGCACATCGCCATCGAGCCGCAGGGTACCGGCGTGGGCGCTGAGTTCGACGACACCGCCCATGCCACCCTGCGCGCCGCCGCGTGCATCGACCGTCGCCCCGGCGGCGACATTCAGCGACTGCTGCGCGACGAGCCGCACCGAGCCTCCGTTGCCGGTACCGGCGCCCGCGACGTCGATCACGGCATCGCCAGTGATGTCGACATCGTCAGTCGCCGACGCGACAACCACGCGTCCGCCGTTCGTGCCCGTTGCCTCGAGCCTGCCACTGTTGACGACCTTGCCACCCGACCCGCGCAGAAACAGTTGGCCGCCGTCCTCGTCGATACCGACGGCGCGCACGATGCCCGCGTTGTTGACGGCAGTGGCGATGAGATCGTTGGCGATCTTCGCCGTCATCAGCACGCGCCCGCCGTGCGCGATGATTTCGCCGGTGTTCTCGACGCCGGCCTGCGCGGCCGCCGTCGCCTCATCGACCGCAAAGCTGACGAGCCCGCCCGCGTCGAGCTGCAGCGTGACCTTGTCGCCGGCCGCGAGCGCGACCGTGCCGAGCCGTGCCTGCACGAGCCCTTCGTTGGCGACGCGATCCCCCATCAGCACGACGAATTGATCGCCTTTGATGTCACCGGCGTTCGCGATCTCCGCCGCGGGCGCGCCCGAGCCCTTGGCAAACACGTAATGCCCCCGCATGAAATCGTCGTCGGCGATGTCGAGCGTGCTCGCCGCGAAGCCGGCGGTGTCGACCTTGGCGCCGCCGCTGAAATAGACGCCTTGCGGGTTGACGAGAAAGACGCGGCCATTCGCGTCGATGCGGCCGAGGATCTGCGAAGCGTTGCTGCCGGTGACGCGGTTCAGTATCGCGGCGTGGGCGCCCGGCTGCACGAACTGCACGTATTCCTGGCCACCGACCGAGAAGCTGTGCCAGTTGACGATGGCACTGTCGCTCGCCTGGGTCACGGTGGTCGTGTTCGCATCGGGCCGCGTGACGCCGACCGTGCCGTGCACGATCTGTTCACCGGCGGGTCCGGCCAGCGCGAGGCCGGGCAACAGTGCGAGCGTCGTCCAGCCGTAGTGCCGGACGATCGCCGCCGTCAGCGGATTCATCGCGGGGTGGGCATGTGCGGTCATTCGAATAACCCTCTTGCCGTCATCCGGCCATTCCATTTGGGCACCCGCACTATGCGGCGGGGCGATGCCGCGCGTCGGTGATGCGGCGTGCACCGCCGGCGCACGCCACGATCGTCAGAACTCGGCGCTGATACCGGTCCAGAAGCGGACGCCGTCGTCGTCGTCCGACGCTTCGTGCCGTCCCAGCGGATAGGCCAGCGTCGCATCGACCGCGACGTGGCCGAACGCGAGCGCCTGGTAGCCGACGCCGACGCCGGTCAGCGATTCGCTGCGTTCGATGCCGAGCCGGTTATGGTTCTTGCGATAGACGCGGCCGGTATCGACGAAAGCCTTCAGGCGCTGAGCGTAGAAGCCGGGGAACATGTTCACCGGATGTTGTACTTCGCCCGTCGCCGTGAAACCGCGATCGCCGGCGAGTTCGGACGCCGGATAGGCGCGTACGCCGTTCGGGCCACCGATGCGGAACTGTTCGAGATCGTTCAGCGGATCGGGCGAAGCGACCGCGGTGATACGCGCGATACCGGCGAGCTGCCGCCACAGCGTACGGTAGTGGGTCAGATCGAGCTGCAGCTTCGCCGTCTGTGCGTTGTTCTCCAGACTGGTGTCGAACGGCGAATTCTGCGGATCGACGTCGGCCCGCCGTTCGGGGCGATCGAAGTTCGTCGACAGCGAAGCGCCCAGTGTGCTGAAGCTGCGATCGGGCGCGGTGTAGTTGAACAAGGCAGTGAACACCGCCAGACCCATGTCGAGATTGCGGTGATCGGGCGGGCCGTCGTCGACGAACTGCGTCGTCTGCCGCGTCACCGTGCGGTCGAAGCCGATACCGAGAAACAGGTTCTTGCGTTGTCCCCGCCACACGGGATGCAACAGCGTGATGCCGAAATTGTCACCCTCGCCGTCGATGTCATAGGTCTCGAAGCCAGGACCGAGTTTCTTCTCGTCGACCGCGTAGTCGAAGCTCGAATAATAGACTTCGGCGCGGGTGCCCCAGGCAGTGACGGGCAGGTTGTACGCCAAGCGGCCGTAATGCATCAGATCGGCCTCGGCGTAGACGCCCGAGATCGCGAGCTGATCGCCGACGCCCAGCAGCCCGTTCAGCGCAGCGTCGGCCTGGACGCGCCATTCACCGATACTTTCACGGCCGTAATTGTCGAGTCCGATCGATGCGTCGTAGCGCTTCTCGGTGACGTTCAACACGAGATCCGAGGTGCCGAATTCCTCGCCGGGCTGCAGCACGGCCCTGGCATCGACGCCGGGCAGGTCGTTCATCAGCAGCACTTCGCGTTCGAGCTCCGCGTCGCGCACGATGGCGCCCGGCTCGAGCTCATTCAACTGCCACTGCACCAGCCGCTCTTTCGTGCGCCGCAGACCCTGCGTGGTGATGCCGCCGAGCTTGCCTTCGATCACCTCCAGCGTGATCACGCCGGAAGCGACCTGCTGTTCGGGGACGTAGGCGGACGCCAGCGTATAGCCATGCGTACGGTAGTGGCGCGTGATCAGATCGGCGACGTCGTAGATCTCGAGTAGCGTCAGTTCCCGGCCCACATACGGGGCGACGATCGGCTGCAACACCTCGCTGCCGACCGCACTGTTGCCGACGATCTCGAATCGTTGCACGAGTATCCGGCGTCCACCGGCCGCGACTCCGGCGACATTCGAGGGCGCGGCAGGCGCCTGCACCGTGTCGGATGGCGTCGGGGGCAACGTCGGGCGGATACGCAGTTCGTCGCGTACGACACCGGGCGTCACACCTTGCGCCGACACCTGCCCGGCAGCGAGCATCCCGATCAGCAACGTGGCGAAGGGCAAGATACGCGGTGCGGTCCGTGTCACGGCATGGTGCTCGACTTGAAGAAGACTCGCGCGCGGCGAGCTGATGATAACTGGATTATAAACCTCAGCTAACTAGTTGCAAACGCGTCGATTTTGACACCCCACGGCGCCCCGTCCGCGTCACTGAAGCAAGCGTACCGGGCACAGATCGCGCCATCACGCGAACTCGGCAGGCCGCACCCGGAAGGGCCGCCGCCGTCCTGTCGTCGTGAGTCCGGCGCTTATACAATGCGGCACGACCTCCATGCGTACAGCCTCGATGCTCATGACTTTTGCCAACCTGGCGGCGATTGCGACCTATATCGGCGCTGCGCTGGGTCTCGCCCGCTGGCCGACGCCGGGGCAGCATCGCACGCTCAGCCTCGGCCTGCTCGCCATTGCCGTCGCTGCGCACGCAGCGGGTCTGTGGCCGAGCACGGTGATGAGTGACGGCCTCAACTTCAGCGTGTTCAATGCCGGATCCCTCGTCGCGTGGTGTATCGCGCTCGCGATGCTCGTGCTGCTGCTGAAACTGCGTCCGGTCGAAAGCCTCGCCGTCGCGGTGCTGCCGCTGGTCGCCGCCGCGGTCGTCGTCGAGCTCGCGTTCCCGAACGCGCGCGACGTGATCTCGCATGTGCCGGCGGGACTGCGTCTGCACATCGCGCTCGCGCTCGTCGCCTACAGCCTGTTCGCGATCGCGACGCTGCAGGCCTTTTTCCTCGCCTTCGCCGAGCGCAAGCTGCGCAGTCATCGGCCCGTGCTGCACTTCCTGCCACCGCTGCCCGCGATGGAAGCGGTGATGTTCCAGCTCACGTTGATGGCATTCCTGCTGTTGACGGTGAGTCTCGTGCTCGGGGCGATTTACACCGCCGACGTCCGTGCCCAGCATCTCACCCACAAGATTGCCTTCTCGCTGCTCGCGTGGGGAGTGTTCGCCACGCTGGTTGCCGGGCGCTGGCGTTTCGGCTGGCGTGGACGCCACGCGATCCGCTACGTGACTGCTGGTTTCGCCCTGCTGGCGCTCGCCTTTTTCGGCACGAAAATCGTGCTCGAACTGGTCCTGCATCGGATCTGAGGCCCGGGACTGCAACGTTTGGAGGCTTACTCGATTTACCATCTCGCCGCGGCGCTGATCGTCCTGATCCTGCTGTCGGCGTGGTTCACGGCGTCGGAGACGGCGGTGATGTCGCTGAACCGGCTGCGTCTGCGGCATCTCGCGGAGAACGGTCATGCCGGCGCTGCGCGTGCCCGCCGTCTGCTCGAACGGCCGGATCGCTTCGTCGCGTTCGCCCTGCTCGGCAACCAGTTCGTCAACGTCACACTGACGCAGATCGCGACACTCGCGACACTGCAGTGGTTCGGCACCGCGAATCTGCCAATCGCCACCGTCGCGATCACGCTCGTGATCGTATTGTTCGGCGAACTTATGCCGAAGACGGCCGCCGCCCTGCACCCGGAACGCGTGGCGTTTCCATCCTCGTGGCTGCTCGCGCCGCTGCTGCGGCTGGCGCGGCCGCTGACTGCGATCCTCGGCGGCACCTCGCGGCTGCTGCTGCGTTCCGTACGGAAAGACACGTCAGCGGCGTCGCGTGACCCAGCCGATCGCGAGGAATTACGCACGGTGGTGCGCGAAGCCGGAGCGCTGATCCCGCAGAAGCACCGCGACATGCTGTTCGGACTGCTCGACCTCGAACACGTGACGGTCGAAGACATCATGGTGCCCCGTGCCGATATCGTCGCCATCGATCTCGACAAGCCCTGGGTCGACATCGCCGAACAATTGAAGACCTGTCGCCATACGCGCGTGCCGTGTTACTTCGGCACGCTCGATCACGTCGTCGGCATTCTGCACATGCGCAACCTGAGCCGGCTGTTCCGTCCGCTGGCGGAGCTGGACGCGACGCAGATCGATACGTTGCTGACGCCGGCGCACTTCGTGCCGGTGAAGGCTAACCTGTACACGCAACTCGTCAACTTCCAGATCGATCGCCAGCGCATGGCGCTCGTCGTCGACGAGTACGGTGACATCGAGGGACTCGTCACGCTGGACGATCTCCTCGAGCAGGTGGTCGGCAAGTTCACGACCGTGCCGCAATTCGGCGTGCGCGAGGTCTATCGTCAGGCCGACGGCAGCTTCGTCGTCGATGGAACGGCGAACGTCCGCGAGCTCAACCGCGCTTTCCACTGGACATTGCCCGAGCATGGTCCGAAGACACTGAACGGTTTGATCCTCGAGGCTCTCGAAGACATTCCCGACGCCGGCACGAGCCTGCGTATCGGCGACTACACGATCGAAGTCGTCCACAGCAGCGAGCACGCCGTACGCAGTGCGCGCGTGTTCCCGCCAGTCGCCGCGGCCTCCGCCGCGCCTTCGCCCGGTGGTGACGAGCGGACGGGAGAGCGATCTCTCCCGTAACCCGGGACCGGACCTCTCCACGAAGATTCCGGACACGCTGCGCTCTTATGCGGGCTACGAAGAGACACATGCCCCGGCTGTCGCGCGCAGGCGTCGCGCGTACATCGCGCCCCAGCCGAGGCCGAGCATCGCGGCCACGAGCGAACCGAGCAGCACGCCGAACTTGGCCGCGTTCAAGACGGCTTCGTCGGCAAAGGCCAGCATCGCGATGAAGATGGACATCGTGAAGCCGATGCCGGCAAGCAGACCAATCAGGAAAATGCCGCTCCAGGACAGCTCAGGCGACAACCTGCACCAGCCCAGCCGCACCACCAGCCAGCTCATGCCGACCACGCCGAGCGGCTTGCCGGCGACGAGCGCGATTGCGATACCGATCACGGTCCACTGCGATCCCGCGACGGACAGATCGACACTGCCGAAGCCGACGCCCGCATTGGCAAGCGCGAACAGCGGCATGACGCCGTAGGCGACCCACGGGTGCAGTGCCGCCTGGACCCGCGTCACCGGCGGCAGCAGCTCGCGCTGGGCCAGCCGCAACTGGCGCAAGGACAGCGTCAATTGACTCGTGTCTTTGGCCGCCTCAACGTCCCGACCGCGCAGTTCACGGGCGATGCGCGCGACCGCCTCCAGCGGCCGTTCGCGCATCGGCGCGGACACTCCCGGTGTCATCAACCCAAGCACGACACCGGCAAGGCTCGGGTGCGCGCCGGTGTTCAGCAAACCGACCCAGGTAATGGCGCCGGGAAGCACGTAGGCGTAGGCCGAGCCGATCCCGATGCGCTGCAGCCCCACCACGAGCAGCAGCCCCATGCCGGCAATGCCGAATCCGCCGTAAGCGAGCCCACCTGAATAGAAGACCGCGATGATCAGCACCGCGATGATGTCGTCGATGACGGCCAGGGCCAGCAAGAATATCCGTATCTTGGCGGGAATCGATCGCCCCAGCAGCGCCAGCACGCCGACAGCGAACGCGATGTCGGTCGCGGTGGGAACAGCCCAGCCGTCCCGTCGCGGCGCATCGGAATTCAAGCTCAGGTAGATCAGCGCCGGTACCAGCACGCCACCGACGGCAGCGGCCAGCGGCAGCGCCGCCTGTCGCAAGCTGCTCAAGACCCCTTCATGGAGCTCGCGGCGGATCTCCATTCCGACGACCAGGAAGAACAAGGTCATCGAGGCATCGTTGATCCAGAAGTGCAGCGATCGTGAGAACACGAAATCGCCGAGGCCGATGGACAGCGGTGTATGCCATAGCGCGTGATAATGGAGGGCCAGCGGAGAATTGGCCCAGGTCAGGGCCACTGCCGCGGCTGCCAGCAACACGATGCCGCTGTTGGCTTCGACGTGGAGAAAGCGCTCGAAGGTGGTAAAGGCACGCTCGGCCAAACGCTGGGGGCGCGGCAGATCCTGCCAGACTGGGCGTCGATTCATGATCACAGGCACTCCGCGTGGCGGCCCGACCAGCGCATACACCTGCCTCGCCGCGACGCGCGGCCGACACCCGGCCGCAATTTTACCGAGCGCAGGCAGGAAGATCGACCGCGATCGGCGGTGGCGTCGATCGATCTCGCCGAGTGTGTCGGCGAGGCGGCAAACGGCGATCAGATCGAGCCCGACCTGCCTCGGTGCGTTCGTCTCGGGCACGCTCGCGGGCGCCACTGCGAGACCGCCTCAGGTCTCGGTGACGCGCACGTCGCCGACGCTGTCAGCGAACACGTCTCAACCGACGGTCGATACGCCGCCGAGCCAATGCAGCTCGGCGAGCAGCGGGCGTGACGGCGGCAGTGCCGGCGCAGACGTTCACGTCTCTATTCACGGCAACGTATGGCTCGCTCGCAAAATTTTCGGCCGGCCCCGTTCCGCTTGGTGCCGCGCTGTGGTTACACTCCCTCCCGGGTGTTCGTGGCCATCGATGCTTGCCGCGGGCAGGTATCGTGCAGGTCGGGCCGCCGCACGGGATGCCTCATGCCCATGTGGTACTTGCCGTACCGTGCCCCCTCACCCGACGTTTCCATCGCGCGCTTCCTAGTCCTTTTCGCCTCCGCTCGCCTCCCGGCGGAGATCCACCGATGGTAACCGTCCTCGTCGCGACCTTCGTCGTCGCCTACGCCGCCATCGCATTCGAGCACCCGCTGCGCATCAACAAGTCCGCCTCGGCGCTGATTGGGGCCGGCCTGCTGTGGACGATCTATGCCACCCTCGCCGCCGATCATGCCGAAGTCGGGCACCAGCTCGGCGAATCCGTCATGGGGACGGCACAGATCGTGTTTTTCCTGATGGGCGCGATGACCATCGTCGAGGTGATCGACGCCCACAACGGCTTCGAAGTCATCACGCACAAGATCCGGACGACGAAGCTGCCGTCGCTGATGTGGCTGGTCGGCCTCGTCACCTTCTTCCTCAGTGCCACACTCGACAACCTCACCACGACCATCGTGATGATTTCGCTGATGCGCAAGCTGCTCGCACAGCACGAGGACAGGTTGTTCTTCGCCGGCATCATCGTCATCGCCGCCAATGCCGGCGGCGCGTGGTCGCCGATCGGCGACGTGACGACGACGATGTTGTGGATCGGCGGCCAGATCACCACGCTGGCCATCATGGAGTCGGTGTTCCTGCCGTCGGTAGCCAGCCTCGCCGTGCCGCTGGCCGTGACCGCCTTCATGCTGCGCGGCAGACCCGTAATCGCCCCCACCGTCCGGGCGGACGAGCACGGCGCGCCCAATACCACCGAGTTCGAGCGCAAGCTGATATTTTATCTCGGCATCGGGATCTTGATCGCCGTGCCGGTGTTCAAGACTCTCACGCATCTCCCGCCGTTCATGGGGGTGCTGTTCGGCCTCGGCATCCTGTGGCTGGTCGGTGATCTGGTGCACCGGCACAAAGAGGACGTCCACAAACAGCACCTGACCCTCGCACATGCGCTGAGCCGCATCGACATGGGCTCGATCGTCTTTTTCGTCGGCATCCTGCTCGCGGTCGCGACGCTCGAGCACACGCAGGTGCTGAGCGCCCTCGCGCAATGGCTGGACGACACGATCGGCCGGCAGGATCTGATCGTCCTCGTCATCGGGATCGCGAGCGCCATCGTCGACAACGTGCCGCTCGTGGCGGCGGCGATGGGCATGTACAACCTCGCCGACTATCCGCCGGATCACTTCCTGTGGAGCTTCCTTGCCTACTGCGCCGGCACCGGTGGCTCGATCCTGATCATCGGCTCGGCGGCCGGCGTCGCGGCGATGGGGCTCGAACGCATCCACTTCTTCTGGTACGTGAAACGGATCAGTGGCCTCGCGTTGCTCGGCTACCTGGCGGGTGCCGGCCTCTATCTGCTCCAGCATCAGCTCATGCACTGAGAGGCAGTCGCTTGGGCCGACGACGGAAGCCCAACGCTCTACGCCCGTATGAACGCAGCGAATCGGGCTACAGAAGAGCGGCGGGGAAATACGCTACGGACCGGCGTGTCGGGCTTCCATCGTCAGCCCAGGCTACGCGCGGAGCGCGTAAGGGGGTCGGGCGTTTGTCAGATCGCGCCGAGCGCGTCGGCGAGTCGCGAGACCGGGATCAATTCGAGATCGGGGTGCTTCGGTGCGTTGGCCTTGGGCACGATCGCGCGCTTGAAGCCGTGCTTCGCGGCTTCACGCAGGCGCTCGGGGCCGTTCTGGACGGGACGAATCTCACCGGCGAGCCCGATCTCGCCGAACACCACGAGATCGCCCGGTACGGGTCTGTCGCGCAGGCTCGACAGCACCGCCAGCACCACGGCGAGATCGCCGCCGGTCTCGGTCACGCGTACGCCGCCAACGATATTGGCGAAGACGTCGCAGCCTGCGGTCGACACGCCGCCATGTCGATGCAGCACCGCGAGCAGCATCGCGAGGCGGTTGCCGTCGAGCCCGACCGTCACACGCCGCGGATTGCCGGGCGCACTGCTGTCGACGAGCGCCTGCACCTCGACGAGCAGCGGGCGTGTCCCCTCGCGCGTGACCATCACGACGCTGCCGGTCACCGGCTGTTCATGGCGCGACAGCAGCATCGCGGACGGATTGGTCACTTCGCGCAGGCCACGATCGGTCATCCCGAACACACCGAGTTCATTGACGGCGCCGAAACGGTTCTTGAACGCGCGGATCAGCCGGTAGCGGCCGCCGAGTTCGCCTTCGAAATAGAGCACCGCATCGACCATGTGTTCGAGCACGCGCGGCCCGGCGAGCGCACCCTCCTTCGTCACGTGGCCGACGAGGTAGATGGCGGTCTGGCTCGTCTTCGCATGGCGCACGAGTCGCGCCGCGCATTCGCGCACCTGCGCGACGCTGCCGGGCGCCGAGCCGAGGGCCGGCGCGTACACCGTCTGAATCGAATCGATGACGAGCACCACTGGCCTGGCCTGCGTCGCGATCGCGAGCACGCGTTCGATATCGGTCTCGGTGAGCAGACGCAACCCTTCACGCGGGAGCTTCAAGCGATCGGCGCGCAGCGCGATCTGAGCCGCGGATTCCTCACCGCTCACGTACAGCGTCGGCACGCCGATGGCGCCGTAGTGCGCGAGGCTCTGCAGCAGCAGTGTCGACTTGCCGATCCCGGGATCGCCGCCGATCAGCACCACGGAGCCGGGCACGAGACCGCCACCGAGCACGCGATCGAGTTCGGACAGACCGGTCGGCATGCGCGGCTCCTCGGTCGCTGCGATATCGGCGAGGTTGACGATGCGCGGTGCCTCACCGCTGTAGTTCGCGAAGCGCGCCGCCGTGGCCACTTCCGGCGCGATCAGCATCTCGATCATCGAGTTCCACTGTCCGCACTCGCCACACTGCCCGGCCCACTTCGGTGCCGTCGCACCGCATTGCTCACACTGGTACTGGCGCTTCGGCGACTTCAAGCCGCGAGTTCCACGAAATGCGCGCGCATGCGCATGCGACACAGCAGGTCATAGGGGATCGTGCCCGCACGGCGCGCGATGTGCTCGACCGGCAACCCGTCCCCCCACAGCACGACGGGATCGCCAACGCGCGCCTGCGGTATCGGCGTCAGATCCACCGTCAGCATGTCCATCGACGCTTCGCCGATCACCTGCGTGGCGACACCGTCGACGAGGACCGGCGTGCCCGTGGCCGCCTGCCGCGGGTAGCCATCCGCATAGCCGAACGCCACGACACCGACGGACATGTCACGCGCGCAGGTGAAGGCATTGCCGTAACCGACACGCTCGCCGGCACGTACGGGTTTCACGGCGATCAGCGCGGAGGTCACCGTCATCGCCGGTACGAGCCCGAGTTCGCTGCCGACGGCATCGTCGAACGGGGACACGCCGTAGAGAGCGAGGCCCGGCCGCACCCAGTCGCCGTGCGCCGCCGGCCACGCGAGGATCGCGCTGGAGTTCGCGAGGCAGATCTCGTATGCAGACGACCCGCCGAGCGCCGCGAAGCGTGCGAGCTGGACGCCGACGCTCGCCTCGCCACGCACATGCGCGCTTGCGAAGTGCGTCATCAGGCGCACTTGGTGACGGTCTCCGGTCAGTCGCGCGAGGATCGCGGGGATCTCGTCGACGTCGAATCCGAGCCGGTGCATGCCGGTGTCGATCTTGATCCACAGCGGCGTCTTGCGCTCCTGGCGCGCGAACCATTCGACCTGTTCGTGACTGTGCACGACGGATTCGAGGCCCAGCACGCCGATCTCGGCGATTTCAGCCGCTTCGAACGGTCCCTCGAGCAACACGATCGAATGCGTGATGCCGGCGTCACGCAGGCGCGCCGCTTCTTCGATCGATGCGACCCCGAAGGCATCGGCGGCACCGAGCGCACGTGCAGCGCGGACCAGCCCATGACCATAAGCATCCGCCTTGACGATCGCGAGCACGCGGCGCCCCGGGGCACGGCGTCGGATCAGTTCCAGATTGCCGCGCACCGCGGCGGGGTTGAAGACGACGCGGGCGGGCCGCGTCACGCGTGTTCTCCGCCGTATTGCTCGAAGGCGAGATTCTCGAAGGTCGTGTACTCGCCCATGAAGCGCAGCTTGCGCACGCCGATCGGGCCGTTGCGCTGCTTGCCGATGATGATTTCCGCGATGCCCTTGTCGGTGCTGTCTTCGTTGTAGACCTCATCACGGTAGATGAACATGATGAGGTCGGCATCCTGTTCGATCGCGCCCGATTCGCGCAGGTCGGACATCACGGGTCGCTTGTCGCTGCGCTGTTCGAGACTGCGGTTCAACTGCGACAGCGCGAGCACCGGCACGTTCAGTTCCTTCGCGAGGGCTTTCAGCCCGCGCGAGATCTCGGAGATCTCGGTCGCGCGGTTCTCCGAGTTGCCGGGTACCTGCATCAGTTGCAGGTAGTCGATGACGATCATGCCGAGCCCGTGCTCGCGTGCGAGACGACGGCAGCGCGACCGCAGTTCGCCCGGCGACAGCGCCGGCGTATCGTCGATGTAGAGTTTTGCTTCCGACAGGATGCCGACGGCGTGCGTGAGCCGTGGCCAGTCATCGTCGGCGAGTTTGCCGGTACGCACCTTGTGCTGATCGATGCGACCGATCGACGACAGCATGCGCATCGCGAGCTGCTCGGCCGGCATTTCCATACTGAAGACTGCGACGGCCGCGTCGCCCTTGATCGCGGCGTGCTGCGCGATGTTCAGTGCGAAGGCTGTCTTGCCCATCGACGGACGGCCCGCGATGATGACGAGATCCGACGGCTGCAGGCCGGATGTCATGCCGTCGAGCTCGAAATAGCCGGTCGCGACGCCGGTGATCGGGTTGTCGCGCTGGAACAATTGATCGATGCGATCGAGCGTACCGACCAGAAGCTCCTTCATGCGCCGGAAACCGCGCTTGCCGCGAGACACGCGTTCGGCGATCTCGAACACCGTGCGTTCGGCGAGATCGATCAGCTCCGTGGTACTGCGCCCTTCCGGCCGGTAGCCGGCCTCCGCGATTTCGGTGCCGGCCCGGATCAGCTCCCGCAGCACCGCGCGATCGCGCACGATGTCGGCCCACGCATCGATGTTTGCCGCAGTCGGCGTGTTTTCGGCGAGCTCGGCCAGGTAGTCGATGCCGCCGATCGATTCGAGCAGACCCTGGGCCGCGAACCATTCGGACAGCGTGACGATGTCGTAAGGCTTGCCTTCGTTCGCGAGCGCTTCGATCGCCCGGAAGATCGACGCGTGATCGCGCCGGTAGAAATCCTGGAAGACGAGCCGTTCCGATACGTGCATCCACGCATCGTTGTCGAGCATCAGCCCGCCGAGCACGGACTGCTCGGCCTCGACGGAATGCGGCGGCAGGCGCAGCGAGTCGGTGCTGCGGTCGGCCGCGGGCAGACGCCCGTGCAGGCTGCTGTCTACGGCCATGGCAGGGAACGTGGCATCCGCTCAGGGCGAGCGGCAATCCAGCCGGGCCGGTGTCTGTGGCAACCGGTCACCGGCTTGCTGCCCGCGCGGCTTCACGCCTGCTCGGCAGCTCCCTGCTGGTTCTCGGTGGCCACGACGATGACGACGTTGCAGTCGACGTCGGCGTGGAGCTGCAACTCGACGTCGTGGCGACCGATCACGCGCAGCGGGCCCGCCGGCAGGCGGATTTCACGCTTTTCAATCGAATGGCCGAGTGCCGCCAGCGCTTCGGCGATTTCTGCGGTGCCGACCGAGCCATAGAGCCGGCCTTCGCTGCCGGCCTTGGCGACGATCACGCATTCCAGACCGTTGAGTGCGGCGGCACGCGTCGACGCCTCGTCGAGCGCAGCCTGCTGCACGCGCTCGAGATCGGCGCGCTGTGCTTCGAACTTCGCGATGTTGTCCGGCGTCGCCGGCACCGCCTTCTTGCGCGGGATCAGGTAGTTCCGGCCGTATCCCGGCTTGACGCGGACCTTTTCGCCGAGCTTGCCGAGGTTCTGAATCTTTTCGAGCAGTATCACTTCCATCGTCGGTCCCAACCTTGATT